>JAYYUU010000318.1:0-5919 GCA_036343835.1 Candidatus Latescibacterota bacterium
GGCCCTTCTGGCGGCCAAAACCCTTGACCTCGCTGACGGTCCCATACCCATCACGCCCAACCCGCTCAGCGCCTCTTTCACTTTCTCCAGCGCGTTGGGCCGCACTACGCACTTCAGCAGTTTCATATCGCAGTCTCCTCAATTAGGCCAGGCCTGACCGACCCGTTTAGAATTCCATATTGTAGCCCTGCTCGCTGTGCAGTGCCAGATCGAGTCCCAGCGATTCCTCGTCCGCGCTGACCCGCAGCCCGACAAGGGCATCGACAATCTTTAAGATGGCAAATGAAAGAACGCCGCAATAAACTATGGTGAATACTACGCCTTTCAACTGCGTGACGAACTGGCTGCCGATCGATTGCTCCATACCTATGCCACCTAGGCTCTCCGAGGCGAAAATCCCGGTCAACAGCGCGCCGACGACCCCGCCGATGCCGTGTACCCCGAAGGCGTCGAGCGAATCGTCGTAGCCCAACTTCTGTTTCAGGCTGGTCGCGCCCCAGAAGCAGAGCAATCCCGAGGCAAAACCGATGGCTATCGCCCCCATCGGCCCGACGCTGCCCGAAGCCGGGGTGATGGCGACCAGGCCGGCCACCGCGCCGGTGACGATGCCCAGCACACTCGGCTTGCCGTGTTTGAACCACTCGACGACCATCCAGGTCAAAGCCGCCATCGCGGTGGCCACCTGAGTCACCAGCATCGCCATCCCCGCCGCCCCGTCCGCCGCCACCGCGCTGCCCGCGTTAAAGCCAAACCAGCCGACCCACAGCATCGAGGCACCGATCACCGTGATCGTCAGGCTGTGCGGCGGCAGCGGCACGGTGCCGTAGCCTTCGCGCTTGCCGAGCAGAATCGCCGCCACCAGCGCGGCAATGCCGGCGTTGATATGCACTACGGTGCCACCGGCAAAGTCGAGTACGCCCAAATCCCAGAAAAAACCACCGGGACCACTCCAGGCCATATGGCAAATCGGCGCGTAGACGATGGTCGACCACAGGATCGAAAAGAGCAGCATCGCCGAAAATTTCATCCGCTCGGCAAAGGCTCCGGCGATCAGCGCCGGGGTGATGATCGCAAAGGTCAGCTGGAAGGTGATAAAGACCGTTTCGGGGATCGATTGGCCGACGCTGACGCTGTCGACGCCGACGCCCTTTAAGAAGAGTTTGCCCAGACCCCCGACAAAGGAGTTGAGGTTGGTCGTGCCGCCGACCATCCGCGTCGTGTCGAAAGCCAGACTATAGCCCCAGCAAATCCAGACGATGGTTATCACACAGGCCAACACAAAACACTGCATCAGCACCGAAAGCACATTTTTGGCCCGGACCAGGCCGCCGTAAAACAGGGCCAGACCCGGTAAGGTCATAAATAGCACCAGGGCCGTCGAAGTCAGCATCCAGGCCGTATCGCCCGAATTGAGTTCGTCGGCACCAGCGCCGGTGGGTAATGCCAGATAGAGCAATCCCAAAATCAAGCCACGCATGATCCCCTCCTTTGATGACTACTTATCCTCTTGTTTCCCAATCCCTTACACCGTAATTCGCCCCGATCAATTCGGTGTAATTCGCTTTCTGATCCCTTAAGTAACGATAATGTTCGAAGTGCTTCAAGTATTTTTTAAACTTTTTTCTTCGATTAACGATCGACCCACTTATAGACCGCTTTGGCATTTTTCCAGAAATACTTCTCCGCAGCCTCTGCCCCCTTTTCGCCAAAGTAGGCTTTGACGATATCGATGGCCGCCTTAAAACTTCCCGCGCGATCGCTGACCGGCCAGTTGCTGCCATAGATCAAATGGTCCACGCCAAAGGCATCCCACATCGCATCGAGCATCGGCCGATAAAAATCCAGCCCCTCGGGCCCGGGATAATCTGCGCTCTTTTCCATAATCGCCGAAACCTTCATATATACCTGCGGATACTCGGCCACCCGATCAATGGCCTCCAACCACACCGGATCTGGCTCGGTGCCATCGATTGTGACCGAGCCGCAGTGGTTGATGACGATGCGCAACTCGGGTAATCGCTCCGCCAGTTCAGCTACCCGCCCCAACTGCTCCGGCCCCATCAGCACGTCGAGTTGCAGATCCCGCGCGACCAGATGCTCCATATCGGCGAGAAAACTCCCCGTCGCCAGATCGGCAAAATAGCTCCCGCCGCAGCGAATACCGCAGAAGAGCTCGTTGGCGGCGAAGCGGTCGATAGCGGTCTTGAATTCCGGCCGATTGGGATCGACGTGGCCCACCAGACCGACGATCCAGGGCTCGTCCGCCGCCAGATCGAGAATCCACTGATTGTCCTCCAACCAGGCGCTGGCTTCGACTACGACCGTCCCCGTCACCCCCTCGGGAGCTGCGAGCGCCCGGTGATGCCCGGGGAGCACGGTGCGATAGAGCAATTCTTCGTTGGCGCCAGGCCAGGGTATGCCCTCGGGTCTGGCAGGATCGTAAAAATGGGTGTGGGTATCGATAATCACGCTGCATTCCTTTCGCGCAGGGTCTTTTCGATCAGCGCCGCGAATTCCTCCACATCCGCCGCCTCGGTGTCGAAGGAGGTCATCCAGCGCACTTCACCTCGCGCGGCATCCCATGGATAAAAGAAAAATTCCCGTTGCAACGCGGGTATTACCTCCACCGGCAAGCGGGCGAATACGGCATTGGCCTGCACGGCATAAATAACTTCGACTCCCGCGATCCCCCGCACCCGCTCGGCCAGGACTTGGGCCATGCGATTGGCGTGTCGGGCGTTGCGGCGCCACAGATCGTCGGTCAGCAATGCCGTAAACTGCGCGGCGACAAAGCGCATTTTGGATGCCAGTTGCATTCCCTGTTTGCGCGCATAGCGATAGTGCTCGGCCAATTGGGGATCGAAAAAGACCACCGCCTCGCCCAGCATCAATCCGTTTTTGGTCCCTCCGAACGACAACACATCCACCCCGCAATCCCCGGTAATCTCCCCCAATTCCAGCCCCAGACTCACCGCCGCATTGGCAATCCGCGCCCCGTCGACGTGCAAATAGAGCCCGTGCGCGTGGGCGCAATCGGCCAACGCGCGGATCTCGTCGGGCGCATAGACGGTGCCCAGCTCGGTAGCCTGGGTAATCGACACGACGCGGGGCCGCACCTGGTGCTCGTCGCCCCGCCCCGAGATCCGCGCGGCGATGGTCTCGGGCGCGAGCTTGCCATCGGGCGCGGCTGTGGTCAATAACTTGACCCCGGCGACCCGCTCGGGCGCGCCGCATTCGTCGATATTGAGATGCGCCGACTCCGCGCAGATCACCGCGTCGTAAAACTGGCTCAGCGCCGCCAGCGCCGTGACATTGGCCCCGGTGCCATTAAAGGTAAAAAAAACCTCTACCTGCCCCCCCAACACCTTGCGAAATAGCGCGATGGCCTCGGCGGTGTAAGCGTCGTCCCCATACGAGTGCGCATGCCCCGCATTGACCCGGTTGAGTGCCGCCATCACCTCCGCGTGGACTCCGGCGTGATTGTCGCTGCCAAAGCCGCGGATGCATTCGCCCATTGTTATTGCCCGTGCCTTTGCTCTGTCGTATGCTTGGTCTGTATCCGCACCGGAGCTAGCTGCCCGGCGCTCCCTGAAAATTAAGCGATGCCCAACAACCCATCAAGCAACGGACGCCAATTATGGACCTCTATGAAAAATACCAGTTGACCCGAGTGGTAAACGCCTGCGGCAAAATGACCCAGCTAGCCGGCGCGGCGGTCTTGCCCCCCATAGCCGAGCAAGCTACGGCGGCCCTGCCGAACTTTTTCGACCTCGACGAATTGCAGGAACGCGCCGGCGCGGTAATCGCCCGGGCCACCGGAGCTGAGTGGGGCTGCGTCACCGCCTGCACCGCCGCCGGCATCACCCTGGGGGTGGCCGCCTGTATGACCGGGGTCGACCGCGGCAAAATCGCCCAGTTGCCCGACACCACCAGCATGGCCGATGAGGTGGTGATCCAACGCGGTCACCTGGTCAACTTCGGCGCGCCGATCGCGCAGACCATCCGCCTTTCCGGCGCCCGCGTCATCGAAGTGGGCACTGTCAACGACACCGCCGCATACCACCTCGAAAACGCCCTTTCCGAGCGCACCGCCGCCATCGTCTTCGTCGTCTCGCACCACACCACCCGCTTTGGCACCATTCCGCTCGAGCAAATCGTCGCAATCGCCCATGCCCGCGGCATACCCGTACTCGTCGACGGGGCCGCGCAGTCCTTCCTGATCCGCCGCATCGTCGAATCGGAGGTCGATCTGGTCATCTGCAGCGGTCACAAATATCTCAGCGGCCCCACTGCGGGCATCGTCTGCGGGCGGCGCGAATTGGTCGCAGCCGTCGCACTGCAAGCGCGGGGCATTGGCCGCCCGATGAAGGTCGGCAAGGAGGGCATCTTCGGCGCGATGGCCGCACTCGAATACCGCATGGAGCTCGATGTCGACGCGTGGCAGGCCGACCAGGACCGCAAAATGCACCAGATCATCGACCAGCTCGCCCCGCTGCCCGGCGTCACCCTGCGCGTCGAGCCCGATCCCAATGGCAATCCATTTAGTCGGGCGCGGCTAGATCTCGACCCCGAGGCCGCCAGCCTCAACGCCACAACCCTCGCCCGCGCCATGGTCGATGGCGATCCCTCGATCCGCCTGCGCGCCCACCACGCCGCAGAGGGCTATGTTATGATCGACGCCATCGAGATGACCGACGCCGATATCACCCTGACCTGCGAGCGGATCGCCGCCCTGCTCAATGCCTCTCCCGAAGCCAAGCAAATGCTCAACGAGCGCTATGGCGGTGCCACCACGCCCAGCCAGTGGTCGTGGTTGGGGGCCGCCCCCGGGTGAAAAGCGACAGATCAAAGGTCAACTGGACTTGAAAAAGCGCGATCGGCACGCCGGCAAAGGCCAACAAGTCGATCCCCAAGCCGGCGGACCTGGGAAAGCACCCGCACCGCCTCTCCGGGTCGATCCTCGACCACCGCCGTAAAATAGCTGACGCGACTGATCTGATACGCCATATGACCAATCCCCTAATCGCGCCAGACGCGCGAATCCTGGCTAATCAGCCAATGGCTGATCTCGCCATCCCCGTCGAGATCGACGACCTCCTCCAATTGTGCCTCGTAGAGGTGGTCGGTAACCTGGACGACGGGCGGCCAGAGAAAGTGCCGCAGGAGTTGATGCTCCAACCCCAGCGAGTCGAGACTCGCCGTGTAGTGGTCGTGTTGCTGGTAAAAGCGCCGCTGGCGATAGTAGATTCCGCGCAAAAGCCGCCTGGCCTCCTCGACCGGCGACTCGATAAAGGGCACTGCACCCCGCCCCGCTGTCCTAGTCGAAAACTGCACAAAGCCCCACTTTTCGGGAAAGTGCATATTGACCAAACCCTGGGGCGACCAGACCCAGTTGTCGGGGCTCTGACCCTCCACCTTGGCATAGCTGCCCGAATCGTATTCGACCGCCCACTGCACCCGCGAGAAGTTGATCCGCCACTGGTCGCCATCGGCAGGAGGTGATGCGCTGCGCGTGGCCTCCTTGAGCACCGCCCAGGGAAAGGCCATCTCCACCGACCAGCCCTGGTCCTCGTCGCGCGGGTCGTTGATGCTGCCCCAAACCGCCACCGCCGTCTGTAACCCACCAATATCCCAAGCGCTCATATGGGGACCGCCGTCGCGATAGGGCTTGAGCAGGATGAGATCCCACTCGGTGCCCAGGGCATTGATCTCGAACTCGTAGTACTGGTGGGTGTCGCCATCGGGGTCGATAAAGACCTCGAAGTCATTTTCGTGGTAGATCGTCGCATCCCGCTGGTCGTAGGTCGCCCAGACATGCAGCTCTTCGAGATCGGCCGCCAGATAGAGAGACTCGTCGTCCCAGAGCATCTTGGCCCGCGTCATCAAGCGCGGCAGTGGCTTGCGCGGCCCCTCGATATC
>JAYYUU010000319.1:0-5860 GCA_036343835.1 Candidatus Latescibacterota bacterium
TACCGGTAGGGATGCCGCAGCCGATCCCATGCAGACCCTCGTCACCCCCTCAGTCCAGTACCAGGAGAGCTTTTTAGCCGCCGCCGCCGAATTTCTCGCCGAAGGCCGCCTCGACTCTACCTATGCCGTTTGCCTGGGGTATAATGTCGGCAGTCTGGCTGAAAATTTCCCCCGGTTCGTCGTCGATCTCAAAGCTCTCGCCAAGGCCGCGCGCTCCGGCGCCCAGTATCCCGACCGGGTGCTCTGGCTCGTCGACGCGGATGAATATCTCGGCCAGGCGTCGATCAGACCCGATCTCTGCACCTCCTACTTGCTGACCTATGGCGGTCATATCGGCTATAGCATCCGCCCTACCCGCCGTCGTCGGGGCCACGGCGAGAAGATTCTCGCGCTGATCCTCGACGCCTCGCGCGAAATGGGACTCAAACGGGTGCTCGTCACCTGCGATTCAGACAATGTCGGCTCGCGCAAGATCATCGAGCACAATGGCGGCCAATTCGAGAGCGCCATGAGCATGAATCATCGCACCTTCCGCACCGAGGGGCGCAAGCCCTCGCAGTGCATCGACAAACTGCGCTATTGGATCGATCTCTAATCGCTAAGGTAAGTCTCATCAAATAATCTACCGGTGATTCGCGACCATGCCGAGGCACGCTTCCCGGTTATTTGCCCGTTTACAGGACCCGTGTTTAACATCAGAATCGTCGAGCTGGCACCTCCTTTTCTGGGAGTGGCCTAACCATCTTGCGCATTCGACCGTCTCTCAATGGATAGAAAGTAAATAGAAAGCCACTATGATCGCCTTTGCTCTCACTCTCTTGCTCTCCGCCGCCGGCGCCATGGCCGACGATGCCCCATTGCCCAGCGCGCTCTACGCCGCGCTGCAGGAACGGTTCGCGCGCCCGGATCCCCTCTACTCGCAAGACCTCTTAGCCGATATCGCCCAACGCAGCGGCATCGCCGCCGACCAATTGCGTCCGCAGATCACGGTCCTGCTCGACACCCTCGAGGCCCAGCGCAAAAGTGAAACCGACACCTGGGCTGCGCTGCTTTTGCAGGGCAGCCCTGATCTCACCCCCGAGCGCACGAGCAAACTGATCGGCTATCTGGTCAAAGAGAGCCGCAAAGTCCTCGCCAACGACAACAAGGTCCTGCTCGAAAAGGGGGTGAAAAAGGCGGCGCGCAAGGCCAAAGTGCCCTTCTTCCAGAGCCGCGCCTATGTGCTCAAGGCGCTCGAATGGGCCCAGGTCATCAGCGGCGAGTCACAGGAGCAGGAGATACGACCTTTCGGCTTCCTGGTCGGCGGCCAGACCAATCGCTTCGAGGTCGCCCTCGACCCGCTCTTGCTATTTTTCGACACCGACGACGAGGCCTTCGTCCGCGAACAGGTGCGCGAAATCCAGCGCTTTATCATCCCGGCGATGGTCCGGCGACTGCCCGAATCTGCCGCCATCCTCTGGGCGGTGCGCGAGCGCGAGTCCAATGCCCTCGTCCTTCCCGACTACCACCTCCGGGTTGGCATCGACAACTTCAGCTTCTCCGGCTCCAACTTCGATCTCAAACCCTGCATCGAGACCACCATCGATCTGGTCCACTGGGAATCCAAGGTCCAGCTGATGCAGGAGAGCTTCTCCTTCTGCGGCGAGAAAAACGGCTCGGCCACCACGCGCGAACTGGCGCCCTTCTGGAATGAGGCCGCCGACGCGATCCGCGAACACACGCTGGTGCGATTGGGGCGCTGAGCCGGTCAAGCAGACACAAAAAGAAGAGCAGCCAACTCACCCGAATACCGATTTTTAGTTTGTCGAAGTTCCATATTTAGTATGGAAGAACTTCCAGCGGGGTATTCTTCTGTGGGTTCAGGCTGCTCTATCTGCCCTATCTTACGCAATCTTCGTGCCATGCTCCCTTCCCCTAATTATCCGGGCATATTGCAGATCGAGCGGAATTTTCTGCCGCTGAGTGCTATTTTCCCCTCCGCGATGGGGAATTATAGCCGCGTTCTCAAGCGCATTTACCCAATCAGCTCATTTGCGCGCTTAAAAAATGTACCCCCGTTAAAACTTTCCGCACCTTTCTTACGTCTTATACTACGTAAACGACGCCGATCTCATCCAGCGCTTTATCGCCGGCCAGCCCCAGGTCTTCAACACCCTGGTCTGGCGCTGGCAGGGCCGCCTCTACAATTTTGTCCTCCGCTATGCCGGAAACCCCGAAGACGCCCGCGACCTCTGCCAGCAGCGCTTTATCCGCGCCCATCGCCAGCGACACCGCCTGCGCAACCCCGAGCGCTTTGGCACCTGGCTCTATCAGATCGCCGCCAATCTCTGCCGCGACCACCTCCGCCACCGCCAATCCCACACCTCGCTCGACGCCTATCAAGAGGAAAATGGCCAACCCCATCCCGCGCTAAGCGACGACACCCACCACTCTCCCACCAACGAGTTCCACCGCACTTTGCTGGCGCGCGACCTCGAAACCCGACGCTACCAAGATCTGCAGCTGGTCGGTCGCCGCTTCGACCAATTCGACCACACGACCCAGACCCGCTTCCGCCGCAACGAATCAGCGCTATTGGAACGTATGCCCGCGCGCTATAACGACGACCAATAAGGAGATACGACTTATGGCTACCAGCTACTGCGCCGGCCTGCCCGCCATCCTGCTCGCCGGCCTCTTCGCCACCGCCAGCCCCGCCGAGATCGACACTCGGCGCATGCAACGCGATATCCGCATCATGGAAGGCGTACTCAGCGACCTCTATCAGGACGCGCCCGACCCCCACTGGAGCCGGGAAGACTTCCGCACCCGCGGCCTGCACCTCGACGGCTATGGCGTGCTCTTTTTGGCGGAGGGTCCCCTGCAGGGCAGTGACCGCACCTTCTCGCAGGCGTGGGTCGACGAAAATGGGCAAAAAACGGTCATGCGCCAGGTTGAACACCGCATCGATGACGACGAGCGCGCCGGGGAAGATTCGCTGGAGAGAATCCGCGCAATACTCACCGAATTCCTCGGCCACTACGCCGGCACAATCAACCAGCTCGATAAAGACGATCGCGTCACCGTCCTCTACCGGCCCCAAACCCATCGCTTTCCGGCGCTATACGATCTGAAAGCCGACGCGAAGAATATCGACATCGACGTCGAGGTGATAACCGGCGCGTTCCAGACCGGAGGGCTGGGCGTCGGCATTGCCGCCCGCGTCGACTCCATAGTCCACAAACAACTCGCCACAGCCAATATCGACGCCGAGGTCGACTCCCTCATCCGCCACGTGCGGCGCGAAGCCGGCAGCGAAGATGTGCGCGTAATCGTCAACCGCATTGCCAACGGGCCCCATGCCGATCCCGTCGCCTTGCCCCTGGTCGAAGCCACTGTCAAAAAGTCCGCTATCGACGCCTTCCGCCGGGGCCGCATCGACTCGGCCAAATTCCGCCAGCGCATCAACTTTTCCGAGCGCGAGCGTGCCGGATCGAAAAAAATCGACATCATGGCCGACATCCTCGACCAGAGCGCGGACCAGAGCGACCATCTACCCTTCGGCCACACCCAGCGCACCCTGGGCATGTACCAACCCAACCTGGGGGCCCTTTTCTTCGTCAGCGTCCCCATGCCCTTTGCTCAATTCGGTCCGGATTTCGCCCGCACTCCCCGTGACGACGCGGACTATCTCAATGCCTTGAAAGACCAGCTCGTCGAAGCCGTCGCCGACTACGGTCCGACTCTCCGCCAGGTTAAATCCGACGAGTACGTCATCGTCGAATTTCGCTCCGGTGGCGTCCCGCTCTTCCAAGACCCAGCCCAACGCCTGCCCCTCAAAGTATCTAAATCCGCCATCGAGGCCTACAGCCGCGGCGACATGGACCTGGCGGCCTTCCGCAAAAAGGCGGTGTGGCAGACCTTGTAGAGGCCAATCCCCTATGGGATCAGCGCAGTGGCCCCGACATGCATCGGCGCAATTCTTGGCGGCGCGGCCTGCAATCGCTATATTGGCCGCCATGTCCGCCCAAAGCGAAAACGACACCACGCACCTCCTCCGCCTCAACGCCATCACCAACCCGGCCCAACCGGCGGAAGAGCACTGGTTCCACCACTACGGCCTCGACCCCCAACGGCTCGAGGCCAACACCCCCCAGGACATCCTCGCCCACGCCGCCGACTGCGACATCCTCTTCGTCGTCGCCGCGGCGCTGCCGCCCGAAGTAGTCAATGGCCTCGAGCGCTGCCGCCTGATCTCGCGCCTGGGCAATGGCACCGATAAGATCGCCGTCGATACCGCCACCCAGCGCGGTATCGTCGTCGCCAATGCCCCCTACTTCTGCGTCGCTGAGATGGCCGACCACATCATGGCCATGCTGCTTTCGCTATCGCGCCGGCTGCCCGCGATGGACGACCATCTGCGCGCCGGCGCCTATGCCACGGCCCGCGACGAGGGCGTACAGCTGCAACGCCTGTCCGGCAAGATCCTCGGCATCGTCGGCTTTGGCGCCACCGGCCCCGCCGTCGCGCGCCGGGCCGCGCCCTTCGGCTTGCAAATCCTGGCCACTCGCAAAAACATGGCCGCCTCAATCGACCCCGATCTCAACGTCGCAATGGTCGACCTCAACACGTTGCTAGCGCGCGCGGACTACATCTCCCTGCAACTACCACTGACCCCCGAAACCCACCACCTGATCGATGCGGCAGCACTGGCCAAAATGAAACCGGACGCCTGCCTGATCAACACCTCGCGCGGCGCCCTCGTCGACGAACCTGCCCTCGCCCTCGCTCTCGCCGCCGGCCGCCTCGCCGGCGCCGCCATCGACACCTTCGAAGATATCGACATCTTCGCCGAAAACCCACCGTTCCCCACAAGCCCACTCCTCAAACTCGACAATGTCATCCTCACCCCCCACGTAGCCGGCCTCTCTGTCCAGGCCGCCGAGGCCGCCGCCCGCACCGGCATCGAGAACGCCGTGGCGATACTGAACGGCATGCTGCCACCCCCCGAAAACATCGTCAACAAAAAAGTCGTACCCCGCTTCTCCCTAACCCCTTATGGCCCCACCCAATTCGCCCGCATAGGAGCATCCCTTGTCAGCGATCCCCAGTAAAGAACCCTTCTACAACGTCACCCGCCGCGCCGGCGACCTGCTCTTCCTCTCCGGCTTCGGCCCCGTAGACGACCATCTCGACGTCGTCGGCAAAACCATCCAGGAACAGACCACCCACACCATGCAAGCCATCGGCGAGGCCCTCGCCAGCGAAGGCCTCGGCTTCGCCGACCTGGTCCGCACCAATGTCTTCCTGCTCGATATGGACGACCGCGACGGCTTCAACGAAACCTACCTGAAATTCTTCGACGGCCCCATGCCCACCCGCCGCTGCATCGGCGCGGGCGATCTCTACAAGGGGATTTTAGTGGAGATTGACGGGTATGCGTATTTCGGGGATGGGGCAAAGACATAATCCTCAATATCAAAGGCGTGTACTATCCGCTAGAAGACGGCTATAACTCGAATCGTTGACCGCAAAGTTTCCGAAGGACTGGTCGAGGGTATCCCCGAAACGGATTGCTATTCCCCGATTTCACAGGATAGTGAAATTGGGGAACAGCCCTCGGAGCCTCACAGGATGTGGGGCGAGAATGAGTGCAGGGGGAGCCCTCGACCAGTCCTTCCACCACGGAGCACAAACACCCATGCCAACATCCACCCTACCCACCAAAGACACGTCCCTGGCCCTCTACCGCCAGATGCTCACCATCCGTCGCTGCGAAGAGCAACTCGCCCGCTGCTACCAGGCCGGCCTCATCCCCGGCGCCTGCCACACCTATATCGGCGAAGAGGCCATCGCCACCGGCGTCTGCGCCCACCTCCGC
>JAYYUU010000320.1:0-6411 GCA_036343835.1 Candidatus Latescibacterota bacterium
GGCACCGCCCCGCTTTTGTCATTCTAGTCGAGTAGCTGCTTAAACTATCTCGTTGATCATGCCATCAGCCGTTCCCTCGAGGGCTTCGCGCTGGTTGTAGAAACCGCTCCTGGCCAGTTCCCTGGTGCGCTCAACCTCTTCAGCCCGCACGTCCGGCACTTCACTAAGCTGCCCTTTGGCGGTCTGGAATTGCGCGATTTCCGAGACGATCTCCTGGAGGCCATCGGACTCGATCATGGCGCTGGCCACGTTTTCGAGCACCCCCCGGGTATTGTAAAAACCCGACTGGACCTTCTCGCGAATCTCGTCCAGGTTGGCTTTGGACTGGACGGGGATCGACTCCGCCAGTTCGGTCAACTCTGAAACACTCTGTGCGCCCTGCAAGATCTCGACCGTGTCGCTGGCCTGCGTGCCCTCTTTTTTAGGTCGTTCGGCCACGCTATGCTGCTTGGTCTGTGAGACTTTGGGCTGATGCGACAATGGATCGATACCACGCATCATAGCTACCTACTTCCCTGATGGGTTACTCGCTCTTACTGACATTATCGGCCTTGTAGACGAAAACTTTAGCCCTATTTGTACATTTTCCTAAAAATAACGATTTACCCGAATATAGACAACCACTGTTCCGACGACAAACTCAACGAATCCCGTCGTAAAGCCGCGACTGACCGGGGCCAGCGGACCGATAGCCGCGATAAGCCCGTTGCCCCTTGCCCATCTGGCGCATCTCGTTGCGGGTCTCTGCGAGCAATTTCTCCGCCCCCGCTTGCGCGCAGTGCCGCACGCCCTCGAGCTCGTGGAGCAAGTGGCGCAACGCATCTATTTTAGCCACCGCCTCCGGTCCACCATCGCGCGAGTCCGGCATCCGCAGTTGGCGCAACCGCACCCGGTCCATCAATTCCTGCATGCGGGCAAAGGCCGATTCCAGCCCCGGCAAATCCTCGCGTTCAATACAGTCCCGCTGCTCCAGCCCGACGGCGTACATCGCGCGGTAGTCACCGCACTGTTGGTCGAGCATCTCGAGTATTTCGCGCGCGTCGACCATCGGTCTTATCCCGTCAGAGCCATACCGGGTGACGGCACCTGACCGGCGCCCCCATCGCCGCTGAAGACCTGTTCCCAGGCCTGCAGCATATTTTCCATCAGCTTAATCACCTCTTCGACCGCCTCGGTATCCATGTGCACATTGGCGTAGACCAGGCGGCGATAGGCATATAAATAGAGACGCTGTAGATTCAACGCCAGTTCGTCGTTCTGGTCCAGCAAGCCCTGGTCCAGGCAGTAGAGCAACTCCAGGATGATGTCCTGAGCGCGGATAAGAGCATTGCCCTTGCCCTCCAAGTCGTTCTTTTTCAACAACATCAACGACCGCTTCATAAAGCGAATCGCGCCCTGGTAGAGCAAGACGATCAACTTGCCCTTGTTGGCCGTCTTGATCTGCACCTGGCTATACTGGCTGTGCTGCTTATAGCCCCCTCGATTCATAAATCCTCAGTCTCCTCTTTGGTGTCTAACGGCTAGTCAGCCCCGACAGCTGACTGCTGAGAAAGTTACCCTGAGATTGCAAATTGGCGATCGTGCCCTCCAATGTGGCGAACCGACCAACCAGGTTCAACCTCTTCTGCTCGATGCGTCGCTCCATATCGACGACCCGCTTGTCGAGGTTGTCGATGGTATCGCCGATGGCCTGCTCGCGATTGGTCAGCGTACCTTCGAACCGGTCGGTAATCGAGCCGAGCGAGTCACTGAGCCGCCGGGCGACGCCGTAGATCAAATCCACGCTACCCAAGTTCTCGCCCTCGGTGGAAATCTCATCGGCGGCTTGATTGATGCGCAGCGAAAGCCCTGCGACATTTTCGGCGTCGATCGCGCCGGTGAGGATCCGCCCGAACCCGTCGGCATCCTCACCATTGATCGTACCCTGGACATCCAGACCGTCAAAAGACCCGGTCGTCAGCCCGAGCGCCGCGAAATCCTCTTCGATAGAGAAACCATTGCGCGAACCAGAGCCATTGTGCTCGAGTAAGAGCCTGCCATCGGTGTTGGACGCGGTGATACCGAGTGCAAAACGCCCCTCGGTCTCGGCCTCGATGCTACCGAAATTGAGGCTGCCGCCCCCCTCGTTCTCTTCGATCAGGGTGACGGTCAGGTCGCTATTGCCCACCTGATTGTCGGTGACGCTGATCCGTCCTTCGGCATCGACGCTGACGCTGACCTGCCCGTTTAAGGTGCTGCGAATCTGGGTCAGCAGATCGCCCACCGCAGCGGTTTCCACATCGTCGATGGTAAAGGTGTCGGTAAGGCTATTGCCACCGTGGGTGGTGATGTTGATGCGGATTGTGTCCCCATTCTGGGCTCCGGCGCCAAAGATATCGGCAAAGACCGTATCGGCATCGATGGCCTGGGTACCATTGGTGGTGTTTGCGATCGAGGCGCGCCGCACCTCGGCCAGGTCGCTGGCCAACTCGGCGTTGATAGCAGTGATGATATCGTCCAGGTCGGCCCCGGCTGCAAGGGCGATCGAGGCAGGTTTGCCCGAGACCTTGTCGAGGAGTTCCAAAGTCTGGTCTGCGACCAACTGGCCACTGAATTCCACCGAGCCCAGCGCCTCGCCCTTGGTCGGCCCCTGGGTGACCTCGATCTCGTAGTTGCCGGCCTTGGTCCGCGAACTGGTCGCGACGAATTCGACATTGTCGTCGTTGGTGGTCCCCTGGGCGACAAAGAGCTTGCGGACGTCTTCGAGATTTTCGTTGAGCGCGGTGGTGAGCCGGTCCTCGTCGATATTCAAACGACCATTGCGGTCGAAGCTGACGCCGATCAGCACCAGGGCGTCAAACCCATCCGCGAGACCGCCGACCTGCGCAGAAACCACCGAGCGCAGCTGCGACTGGATCGAGATCAGCGTCGAGTCGCCGGTCAGCGGTCCACCCCGTTGGGTATCCGGATCAAAGGCCGAGTATTCGCCGATCAGATCCATGACCGCGTTGAACTCGTCGACAAAGCTCTGGATATTGCCGCGCAGCGTCGATGTATCGTCCTTGTCGATGGTGATACTGACCAGCTGGTCCGCTTCGGCCTCGAGCAGGTTGAGGGTAACGCCCTGGACCGCATCGGTTACCGTATTGGCAGAGCGGCTCAGCCTGATGCCATTGATATTGAAGATCGCATTTTGCCCCGCCTGCAATTCGGCCGATCGCGCATCGACGCCCGTGGTGGTCCGGGCCAAAATGCCCAGGTCGAGGCTGCCGCCACCTTCGTTATTGGCGGTGAGCGAGAGATCGAGCTGGCTGTCGCCGGCCTGCAAATCCCTGATACTGATACGTCCCTGGTCGTCGATCGCGGCTTCGATGTCATCGCCAAAGGTCTGTTCGATGGTCGTGAGTAAATTCTCCACCTTGGCATTCTCGCTGGTCATGGTAAAGCTGCCGGCCACCTGATTGCCATCGTGGTTGGTGCCACCGATGGTAATGGTATCCCCGACTTGGACGCCGGCACCGAGAATATCTACCAGGCGGGTGCCGGCTTCGAGCGTCGCCGGCGCGGTGATCACCCCGAGGGTCTGCAGCACGCCGCCAGCGTCGGTAAAATCCGTCGTGCCGCTGATTTCCAGTTCAAAAGTCGACGGGCCGGTGGCGTTGACCACGGCGGTGACACCGCTCGGTGCCGCAGCGATAATCGCATCGCGGATATCATTGAGCGAGTCGTTGGCCAGATCGATCGCGACGGTCTTGTCGCCGATGGTGACGGTACCCGCTGCTGTCGAGCCCAGCAACCCGCCTATCACGTCGGTGGCGCTGGCGAGTTCGTTGGTTTTGGCGCCATTGTCCGTGGCGTGGACCAACACCCCGTTCTCCTGCTGGGCGCTATTGGCGGTCAGGACCTGGGCGACGCTTTCGAAGGCGTTGTTGGATCCCACCAGAATCCCGATGCCCTCCAGCACATTGCCGCTGTCGACGAATGAATCGGTGCCGTCGATGCGCAGGCGGAACTGGGTATTGCCGTCGTCGTCGGAATCGGAGGTGATCGTCGCCGTCACTCCGACCGGAGCCGCGGTGTTGATCTTGGTCTGGATATCGGTGAGCGAGTCGTCGGCCAGGTTGATTTCGACATCGGTGCCGCCGATTTGTACCGTGGCATTGGGTGCATTGGCCAACCCCAGCAGCGAAGCGAGGGCGGTACTGGTGCTGACGAAGACATCACTTTCTGCACCGGTGACTATCTCGTCGGCGATCGAACCATCGCCTGCCACCATAGCCATATTTTCGAGCACGCCGCCATTGTCGATGAAGTTGGTCGTGCCCTCGATCTCGAGGCGATAGCGCGTCAGGCCCTCTTCCTCGCTGGAAGTGACCGTGGCGGTGACAGCGGTGGATGCGGCAGCGGTGATCTTGTCGCGGATATCATCGAGCGAATCAGTCGCCAGGTCGATTTGGATTTCCCAATCCCCGACCGTAACCGTGCCAGAGGGCGAGGCGGTCAAGCCGAGCAACTCACCCACCGCCTGGTCGGAGGCGAGGAATTGACCCGAGCGCCCGCCGCTGGCGAAGGCGTTTTTGATGTCGGTGCCCGCGGAGGTAAAGCCCAACGCCTGGAGGGTATTGGTCGAGCTGGCGTCCTGGATTGAAAAACCGTCCTCGCCGACCTCGTCGGCGGTCAAAATCAGCCGATTATCGCCAGAGGCTACGGTCAGGATCTGCGCCGAAACCCCCGCGTCGGCGGCGTTGATCTTGTTGCGGATGTCGAGTAGGCTGTCGTCGGACGCCAGTTCTATGCCCTGCCCATTGACGGTAAAGTCGCCGCTGAGCCCGAGCTGGTCGGAGAGACTGTTGAAGGAGCGCGAAGAGAGGCGGCGCGACTGGGCTAGCTCGAGCACCTTGACGCTGAATGACCCGGCCGCCGCCTTGTTGGTGGCGCTAACCGAGATGCGGTTGCTGTCGTCCGATTGGGCATTGACGATCGAAAATAGATCGTCGCTCTCCAGCTTCGCCACCGAATCCTTGAACGAGAGCAAACTGGAGTTGATCGACCCGATGGCCGCCCGCTCCTGCTCCAATTCGACCTGACGACGCTGAATGAGGACGACGGGTCTGCGCTCGATGTCGATGAGCTGACTAATTATCGCATCGGTATCGAGCCCGGAACCCAGACCAGCAAATGAAACACCTTGGGACATGCTATGCTAACCTATTCCGCGGCTTTGATTCCGCTACCTCATGCAAAACAGCAAGCCCAAAGCGCCCGCGAGGGACGCTTTAGGCCTGGTCGTTTACCAATAGACCAATAATCTTCTCCACGCTAATGCTGACATCCAGCACTTGCTGCGGGGGAACTTGCTTGACGAGCTCTCCTTCGGCGTCCGTGATCCTTACCACCACCATCCCGGTATCGTTGTCCACCGACACTGAGTAGTTGCCGTCGATCTGTGCGAGGGCGCTGTTCAACTCCTTGGCCAGAGCCTCGGTCTGTACTGCTCCGACCTCGCGCCCCTCGACGGGAGTGGGAGTGGAAGCAGAAGCCGCGTGCTGGTTGCCCTCAGGCAGTGCAGTTCCCTGGGGATTCCGCCCGGAGGACCGTGGGCCTTCCTGAGGCTTCGAATGTTTAACATTGAGGGAACTTATATCATTCATAATTGTTTCATACCTCTCTGCGAGAGATGCCCTGCTTCATTAGCAGCGTTTGATTCACTTGTTTCTCTTGCGGAGTTAGTCCCCCGGAGAGCCAGGGGCTCTCCGGGGGGCGGACCGTAACTCAAGTAGCTACGCCTACTGCAGCAACGCCAGGGCGTTCTGCGGCATGACATTGGCCTGAGCGAGCATCGCCGTGGCCGCCTGACTCAGGATCTGAGCCCGGGTAAACTCCGCCACTTCTTCGGCGATATCCGCGTCGCTGACCGTAGCCTCCGACGCCTGGATTTGCTCGATCTCGTTCTCGATGTAGGCGAGGGAAAACGCCAACCGGTTCTGGAAGGCGCCCAAGTCACCCCGCTGCTGTATCACTTCTGTAATCGCCTGGTCGAGAGACGTGATCGCGTCCCGCGCGGAAACGATCGTGGACACCGAAGCCGGAGTCAGTCTCAGCGTCGCGCCCGTCCCCATCATGTCCGCGATTCCGACCTCAATGCGGTTGAACGCATTGTCGGTAGGACCGACCTGGAACGAACCGCCCGTGCCGGCCTTGACGACGATCTTCTCCTTGTTCAGCTCGCCGTCGACATACGCACCTTTGTCTTTTGCAACTAGGGGACCGGCCAGCGTCACTTGCACACCGAGGCGGTCGAAGTTAGCGATGATCTGGGTGCCGGTGGCCACGGCGGTGCCATCGAGCATGGTAGCGATGCGAATCGTCTGCGTCGTTATACCGTTGCCCAGGGTGATATTGCCATCTTTTGCGGTGTCCTCGAATGTGTAC
>JAYYUU010000321.1:0-8963 GCA_036343835.1 Candidatus Latescibacterota bacterium
GAGCAATACGCGGCGGTCGTCGCCGCAGACTTCGAGGGTTTCCTTAAAGTCGCGCAGGTCCTTCAACTCGACCCAAGTCGCTGCGCAGCGCGCCCCATCTGGATAGGCGAGGATGGTGCTGATGCCCCAGCCGTCGTACCAGATTTCGCTGCTGACGACCTTGTTGGGCACGCCCATGATCGCGCGCAGGCCGTAGAGGTCGTGAATCATGCTGCCGGCGAGGTGGCCGAAGGCGCTGCGGATGTCGTCGGGGACGTCGCCGATGGCCTCGCGGATGGCGGCTGTGCGCGCGGCACTGGTTTTTTCGATTTCGGTGGAGGGCAGGTCGTCGACGTCGGTGCGGAGCAGGCGAAAATGAGCCAGGTGGTGCGCGTTGTTGGTGTGCAGGTGGTGGATCTGCACGAAGCGGATCGGGCCCATGGCGGCGGCTTGTTGCGCGGCGATTTCGAAGGCTGGATCGTAGATTTTCATATAGCCGGCGAGGCCTACGGTGCCGGCGGCCTGGCGCGCGGCGATGATCCGGTCGGCTTCTTGCAGGGAAAAGCAGATCGGCTTTTCGACAAAGACGTGTTTGCCAGCTTGGAAGGCGGCGACGGCGATTTCGGTCTTGGGGTCGGTGTGGCAGAGGATCACCGCGTCGAGGTCTGCGCCGAGGAGTTCGCGCCAGTCGCCGGTGTGGTGCGGCACGTGGAATTCCCCGGCGACGATTTGCGCCTGGCTCGGCGAGAGATCGCAGACCATTTCGACGCTGAACAAGTCTTTGAGCGCGGCGAGATTGGGCAGGTGCTGGACCTGGGCGACCGCGCCGCTGCCGATGATGCCGATGCGGAGAGGGGCCATATCAACCCAATTTTCCGGCGCGGGGGGTCAGGTCGTTCCAGAGATCGCCCATGGCGTCGATTTGTTTGTAGCTCTGGCAGACGCCCTCCCACATCTCTGCGCGGATTGCGCTGGCCTGGTCTTCGTCGTCTGCGGCGAGGGCCGCTTTGAGCTGGGCGTTGTTTTTCTTTTGGATCTCCGCGTTGTCGCGGGCGGTCTGGGCCAAGGTGCTGGCGGCGGCGGTGAATTTGTCGATGAGCTCGTCAATGGGAGTCTCGGTGTCGGTTGCGACGTCGTAGGAGTTGGAGGGCTGGAATGCGGTGGGGTGGCGGGTGCCGTCGGGGTTGCGGCCGGTATGGGTGGGTTGGATATGGGGGGTGACGGAGAGATACATGATCATCGGCTCGTCGCTGGTGACGCGGACCTGGTGGATTTCGTCGACGAGGGCAATGCAGAGTTGGCCGGGGTGGAGCTCTTGTTCGTCGCCATTGATGTTGAAGATGCATCTGCCCTGGAGGATGAGGAAGATTTCGTGGCCGAGATCGTGGCTGTGCATGCCGGCTATTTGGCCGGGTTGCATGCGGAGGAAGCGGGAGCGGATGTGGGGGGTGACGAGCAGGTTTTTGATGTGTGCTTCGTTGCGGTAGTCGAAGATTTGGAAGGCCATGGGGTGAGTGCTCCTTAAGTTGGGTGGGCTAGCTGCTGACGGTCCGTTATGGGATACGCCCTTCGCTCATTCTCGTGGCACATCCGGTGCCCCTCCGAGGGGCGGTCCCCAATTTCACTATCCTGTGAAATCGGGGACCGCAAGCCGCTACAGGGCATATCCCATAACGGACCTCGGTCGTTGGGCGAGGTGTCAAAGGAGGTTGGTTCCTGATGAAGGGCATTTGCTCAATGGAGGGATGGTTGGAGAGTTAATCTCGGGCTTCTATAGAAATATTAATCTGTGAGATTGGGGTTGATTCGATTATCCGGCTTCCAGTATTTCCTTCACCTTCGCCGCCAGCATTTCCTCGTCGCCGTCTTGGACGGAGTGCATGTGGAAGTGGAGGTGGCCGGGGGAGAAGTCGGGCCAGACGGCGGGGTTGCAGTTGCGCAGAGCCATTTGAATTTCGTCAGCGGTTTGGCCGAGGGCTTGTTCGTCGAGGGTTAAGGTGAGGGTGGGAGATGAGCCAGTGGAAATTTGGCTGTTGGATATTTCGCCCAAATAGCTGCGCAGGATATCGGCGCGGCGGGCGGTTTCTGCGTGGCGGTCGTCGTGGTCCATTGCCAGCCAGCGTTGCAGGGCGACGACTACGCCGACGACTTCCTGGCGGTCGATTTTCAGGGGGCGGCCGATGCCGAGGAGGTCGCGGGTTTCGAAGCAGGCGAAGCTGTGGAGGTGGGCGGCGGCGATGAGGTCTTGGCGGCCGCAGAGGATGCCCGAGGAGTTGGGGGCGCCGAAGTATTTGGCGCCGTAGCCAACGAGGTCTGCGCCCATGGCGGTGTATTCTGTGAGGCCGGAGAGGGGGTAGACGCGGTAGGCGGCGTCGACGAAGACGGGGACGTCGTGGGCGTGGGCGATGGCGATGGTTTGGGCGGCGGAGAGGATATTGGCCTGGTTGTCGATGGCCGGGTAGAGCACCATGGCGGTTTTGTCGTCGATGGCGGCGGCGAGTTCGTCGGCGGTGGTGCCGGCGGCGGTGCCGGCGGCGACGAGGGTGGTGCCGGGCAGGCGGGCGACGCGATCGTATTTATAGCGCTGGGCTTGTTGGATGACCACTTTGTTTTTGAGGCCGGTGGTGTCGGGCAGGCGGGCCATCTTGTCGGGGTCGGGGCCGGTGATGCAGGCGGCGGTGCCCAAGACGATGGCGGCGGCGCAGCCGGGGGTGATCAGCGCGGCCTCGGCTGCGATCAGGTCGGCGACGATGCGGCCGGTGCTCGCTAAGAAGGCGTCCATATCGACGTAGTAGCGGCCGGCCAGTTGCATGGCGGCGACGACCTCGGGGTCGGGGGCTGAGCCGCCCAAGAAGGTGCGGTTGCCGATGGCGTTGATGACCGGGGTGGCGCCCATCTCCGCGTAGAGGGCCAGGGCTGCGTTACTCATAAATTTCTCCATAGGGCCAGGTGGCGCTCGGCAGGTGGCCCGGGGGCGCGAGCAATAGGGGCAGGCCATTGTGTTTGAGGCGGAATTGCAGGTAGTCGAGTTGGGGGTTGGATTGGGTCTGGGCATTGAGCAGCCGGGATCGCAGGAAGCTGGGCGAAAAGAGCTGGGGCTGGGGGAATTCGAGCCGGGCGACGGGCTCATCGGCGGGCAAGTCGGCCATCTCTTTGGCGAGGTTGATGGCTATTTCGAGGCCACCGAGGCGGTCGACCAGCCCCAGTTCGACCGCGCGCTGGCCGGTCCAGACCCGGCCCTGGGCGATGGCGTCGACTGCGGTGGGCGACATATCGCGACCGCTGGCGACCTTGGCGACGAAGTCGGCGTAGATGGCGCGGATGGTGTGTTCCATGCGGGCGAGTTCGCCTTGGTTGAGGTTGCGATCGGGGAGGTTGAGGCCGAGTAGGGGCAGGATCATGCCGAAGGGCAGATCGGCGTGGCGGCCGGCCTGCACGTGGTCGGTGCTCAGGCCGAGTTTTTCCTTTAATCCCTGGTTATACGCCCAGCCGGCGATGACGCCGATGGAGCCAGTGATGGTATTGGGCGCGGCGACGATGGCATCGCCGTACATCGAGATCATATAGCCGCCCGAGGCGGCGAGGAAGCCCTGGGAGACGACGACGGGTTTTTGCTCGCGGCATTTTTGCACCGCGCTGGCGACCAGGTCTGAGGGCAGGATATCGCCGCCGGGGGAGTCGACGCGCAGGACCACCGCGTCGGCGGCGTCGCAGGCGGTGGCGATATCGTCGACGAGGGTGCGGGCGCGGATGCCGCTGTCCATGGCGCAGACCCCTAGGGCGTAGACGATGGCGACCTTGTTGCGGGCGCTCCAGCGCCTATTCACAGGACGGGGGTGGGATGCGGCCGGGACGAGGGCGTAGGGCGTGGTTTCGAGTTCCTCGACGATGGCGTCGATTTCGTCCCAGCGACTGAGGCGGTCGACGAGCCCGGCATTGAGGGCCTCTTGCGGCAGGAAGACGGCGGTTTCGTCGACGAGGCGGTCGAAGGTTTCAGAGGCCAGCGCGCGGTCTTTGCCGATGTCGCTGCGGGCCAGGCCGTACCAGTCGTCGAGCAGGATTTGCAGTTGCTCGCGTTCGGCGGCGGACATGTCCTCGCGCACATAGGTTTCCATAAACGACTTGTATTTGTAGAAACGCCATTCGTCGAAGCCGATCCCCAGTTTGTTCAATGCGCCTTTGAAATAGGTCTGGCCGGCGACATAGCCCTCCAGCCCGAGCATGCCGGCCGGGTCGAGCACTAAATAATCGGCGACGGAGGCGAAGTGGTAGCCGTAGATATCGACGCGGTCGATATAGATGACGACTCGCTTGCCATAGGCGCGGAACTGGCGCAGCTTCTCGCGCAACTCCCAGGCCATTTCGGGGTTGACCCTCAGGCCGGAAGCCTTGATGGCGAGGCCCTTGATGGTGGGGTCGCGGCGGGCGCGTTCGATCAGGGCGAGGAGGTCGACGAGGGTTTGCGAGTGATCGAAGAAGGCATAGCGGCGGTGGCGCACCGGACCGAGTAGATCGAGTTCGAGATAGCGCGGCTGGGGGTGGAACAGGGCGTGGAGGGCATTGTCCTGGTGCGACCCGAGGCGGATGGCATGGGTCGCGAAAGCGCGCGCTCCGTCGCGGTCGAAGCGCGATTGGGTTTGGACGCTTGCCGCCCCCAAGCCCAGATTCAGGCCGACGCTGATGGTGCGGTTGTCGAAGTAGCGGCCGGTCAGCGCCAGGCCCGGCAGGACTTCGAGTATGGCCCCGGTGCTCCAGAAGTCTGTTCCGTCGGCACTGGCGTTGGCGTAGTCGGCGAAGAGGGTCAGGCGCTCGTTGCCCAGGGGGCGCAGGGCCAGGTCGATGGTTCCTTCGCGCGCCGAGGCAGAATAGGTCGAGGTGAGGGTGGCCCCGAAGGAGAGGTGCGGAGAGGGCCGCCAGAGGCCGCCGAGGACGAAGTGTCCCTTGCGCCCGAAGAAGCGCGATTGGCCACTGGCCCAACCCGCTGCGAGCCCGAGGCTGAAGCTGCGGTCCCCGCCGCTGAGCCCGAGCCGGTATGCGCCGACTTGGCGGCCGTTGAACTCCTGGCGGATCAGTCCGAAGCCCAAGTGGGGTAGGGCGCTGAAGAGGCCCCACTGGTTGGATAGGGCGTGGCGGTTGGAGGCGGTGGACCAAGCCAGGACATTTTCCATGTGCTCGACATAGCTGAGTAGGGCGGGGTTGGCGTAGCCGTAGAGCCCGGCGTCGAGACCCCCCGGGGCAGCGAGGGCGAATTTGCTGCGTTCGGCGTAGGATATGAATGGAGATTGGGCTTCTGCCGGGGCGAGGGCGAGCAGGCAGAAGAGGGCTTTGAACGCGGCGCGGATGCCATTATACTTAGTCTTCATTGCGCCAGTATGAAACGGTCTGTGGGGCCGTCTGTCAACCGAAGGGAAATCCATGACTGAAGAAATTCCGCGACTGCCGGACGAACACCTGGGCAAAGCCCGGGAGATCGTCGCCGCAAAGCGCACCGTGCAACGCTGCAAAACCTGCTACGACCGGGGTTATATCGGCACCAATCAGAACAATATGCTGGTGCCTTGTTCGAAGTGCGTCGACGTGGACGGGGTGATGGAGAATTGGCAGGTCTATGTGGCGGAGACGCCGGCGTTGCAGGAGTTGTACGGGGATTATTTTGAGGATGACGAGGTGGGCGAGGAAAAGGGTTAGAGCTTTTCTATTCCCCGCCCAAGAACAGGCTCAAATCCCCCTTGCCCTCGCGCAAAACCTCCGCCTCGTCCCCTATTAGCGACACCACACTCGACGCCTTTACCGGCAATGGGCCGCACTCCATAATCAGATCCACCTGCGACCCCAACTCGTCCTCCAAAACCCATGGCTCGGTGATCACCTGCTGCTCGGAGTAGTTGGCGCTGGTGCTCAAGATCGGCTGGCCTAATGCTTTGACTAGCGCCAGCGGCACCGGGTGGTCGGGGATGCGCAGGCCGACGGTTTTCTGTTTGGCCTGGAGGATGCGCGGGGTCTGGCGGGTGGCGGGGAGCACGAAGGTATAGGCGCCGGGCAGGCAGCGCTTGAGGATGCGGTGGGCGTAGTTGGAGACGCGGGCGTAGTCGCTGATATGGGTCAGGTCGGCGCAGACGAAGGACATCGGCTTTTTCTTGTCGTGCCCCTTGATTCGCCGCACGCGCTCGATCGCGTTTTTGTTGGTGATATCGCAGCCGAGGCCATAGATGGTGTCGGTGGGATAGACGATGACGCCGCCTGAGCGCAGGACATCGACGGCGCGCAGGATATGGCGGCCCTTGAGGCGGTCGGGGTGGACGCTGAGGACTTCGGCCATCTAGCGCTCCCGGTCGATTTTGGCGACCCAGGTATCGACTACCGCGTCGACCATCGCCTGGCCGTGTTCGGCGTTGGCGGACCAGCTGTTTTTCTTTTCGTCCTGGCGGCAGTACCAGGGGGCGTCGTCGTCGAGGCGATCCTGTTCGACCAACTCGGGGCGGGTGGCGAGCAGGAAGGAAGTCTCGTTGTAGCCGGCGTGGTCGCCGCCGGCAGGGGGACTGGCCTCGGGCAGGATCATCGGCTGGACGTCGATGTGGCCGCCCCAGGTGCCGACCTCGTCACGCGTTTTTTCATCGCCCCACCAGCCGCGTTTGTGCCCCTTTTCCAACACTCGTTCGAAGCTGAGCTCGGAGGCGGCCTTGCCAAAGGCCTGGGCTAAGGGGGCGTTCATGCCCTGGTGCATGATGATGATATAGGTCTTGCGAAAGCCCATCTCGATAAAATTGCGGAGAATACTTTTGACCAGGCGGCCAAAGGCGTCGTAGTCGGGGTCGATGGTGCCGTCTGTGGGGCCGCCCAGGGCGTAGCCGGTGGGGCCGTAGTCAAAGGAGGGAGCGATGGCGCAGGAGGTGTGCGTCGCGACGCGGTCGCAGATTTCCTCGACGATGAGGGTGTCGTGACCGATGGCCATATGCGGGCCGTGGGTTTCGATACAGCCGGCCGGGACCAGGAGTGGATGGCCTTGGGCGACCAGGTCTTTGAGCTGGTAGGGGCGCAGATGTTTGAGATGCATGAGGCATTTGCCTATCGGGTTATTGACCGAAGCGGCGAGCACCAGGCCGTAGCGTGCGTGGAATAACAGGGCTGTGGATCTTCTCGTCATTTGTGTCGGTACTATCGAGCCAATATGTTTTAAGCAACTAATGAATATAGGCCACAAAGGCTGCATAAATCCAGAAAAGCTGAGGGTATGGCGCACACAGTTATCGGCACTGCAGGGCATATCGACCACGGCAAAACGCTTTTGGTCAAGGCGTTGACCGGCACCGATACCGATCGGGCGCCCGAGGAGAGGGCTCGGGGAATCACCATCGAGTTGGGCTTTGCCTTTTTGGGCGGGAGTGCGACGATCATCGACGTGCCGGGTCACGAGCGCTTCGTCAAGACCATGGTCGCCGGGGTCAGCACCATCGATGTGGCGATGCTGGTGATCGCCGCTGACGACGGGGTGATGCCGCAGTCGCGCGAGCATCTCGATGTGCTGGAGCTTTTGGGCGTCGAGCGCGGAGTGGTGGTGCTCAACAAGGTCGATCTGGTGGAGGAGGAGTGGTTGGGTCTGGTGGAGGAGGAGGTGCGGGAGTTTACCCGCGGGACCTTTTTGGCTGGAGCGGAGATTTTCCGCGTTTCGGCGCTCATAGGCGAGGGGATTGACCCGCTGCGGCAAAAGTTGTTGGAATTGTCTGGGGAAACCGAGGACAAGCGCGTCGATGCGCCATTTCGCCTGCCGGTAGATCGGGCTTTTGTGGTCAAGGGCTTCGGATTGGTCTGTACGGGTACGGCGCTGGCGGGGGCGCTTAAAGAGGGCGATCGGGTCGAGATCATGCCCGAGGGGCGCGAGGTACGGGTGCGCAGCTTGCAAGAGCACGGCGTCGTAGTAGAAAGGGTGCGGGCCGGCGACCGGGCGGCGATCAATCTGGCGGGTATCGAGCATGGGCAAATCGAGCGCGGCGATTTGCTGGTGGCGCCCGGATATTTCCGCCCGACGCAGATGCTCGACGTGCGATTGCGGCTGCTCGAGTCGAGCCCGATACCCATTGAGCCGCGCACCCGGCTGCGGCTACATCTGGGCACGCGGGAGATTATGGCGCGGGTGGTCTTGCCCGGGCGCGAGCCTTTGCAGCCGGGCGCGGAGAGCCTGGCGCAATTGCGTCTCGAAGCGCCGCTGGTCGCCGCCTGGGGCGATCGCTTCGTGTTGCGCCGTTACTCGCCGGCGTTGACCATCGGCGGCGGGACGGTGCTCGACCCGCATCCGGCCAAGCATCGGCGCTTCGATGCCGATTTGCTCGCGCAGCTGCGGGCTTTGCAGCGCGGCAGCTTAAAAGAAGTGGTCGAGTGCTGGATCCGCAGGGTGGACGACCGTCTGAAAAGCCAGCGCGAATTAGTTGGCGAGTTGGGGGTCGGACCGGAGCGATTGGAGGCGCTGTTGGGCGAGTTGGCGGCGGCGGACCAGGTGGTGCGGATCGAGGCGCAGGTCGTACACCGCGAAGTCCGCGACCTATGGGGTGAGCGGATTGCGGCGGCGCTGGGGGATTTTCACCGGGCCGAGCCGCTCAAACCGGGGCTCAAACGCGAGGAGTTGCGCAATATCAGCGCGCGTTACGCGCAGCCCGAGCTCTTCGCTTGCGTGCTGGGTCATCTGGAGGCGGAAGGCCGGGTCGCGCTGGACGGGGCGGTGGTCAGGGCCGCTGATCACGGCATAAGCTTCACCCCCGAACAGGAGGCGCTGAAGGCCGATATAGAGGCACGGCTGAACACCACGGTCTTCGCCGAAATTCCCGCCGTCGCTGGGTTGGCGCGTGAACTGGGCGCCGAGCGGCAGCAGATCGAGGCGATCTTGCGGGCGTTGCAGGAACTGGGGGTGGTGGAGATGCTGGAGGGGGGCTTGTTTGCCCACGGCGGGGCGATCGCCGCGGTGCGGGGGCACTTGCGCGATTATTTGCTGG
>JAYYUU010000322.1:0-5166 GCA_036343835.1 Candidatus Latescibacterota bacterium
GCTCAAGCCACTGGATCGCGCGTTTAAACGAATCCTTAGCATAAATCAGGAGATATGACTTGTCAAATTTTTAAATTAATACTGTAACGTTTTTTCGTAAATAGATGTTTACATACAACTTAAAAAAAAGTCCTATCTATAGATAATACATTGCTACATAACGTACATTTTCACTTAATAGTATAGAGAAATTCGCCTGCGCGCAGGCCCTTTTTCCCAATCTATATTCCCCGCATCTACCTTTCAATTCCAGAGTTTGGGCAATTGACTCTGCAAGGTAATAAACGTGAAATATCCGAAGAAGGCGCAGGACCAGATCAGGGCGAGAAAACGCGTCGGATGCATCGCCAGCGCACCCTTGAGCACGCGATTGTTCATCCACAGCAACAAGACCGAGTAGATCAGCATCACGCCCGCATTGAGCGAAGCGCTCAAAACCAACAATTGCACCGGCTTGTTGTAGTCGGAGAGCATAATCAACACGCCAAAGAGGATCTGTGCCCAGAGCAGCAGGAAGTAAAGCCGATTCACGGTCCACTGCTCGCTCTCGCGCAACCAGTTGATCTTGATGATATCGGTGGAGATCCGCGCACAGGCGTCCAATAGCCCCAATTCCGTCGTCAACAGAATCGCGATCCCCATCCAGTTGAAGAGGTGTTTGAAAAAACTCCCGTGTTCCCGCGCGATAAAGTCGCCCTCGGCTCCGATAAAACCCAACCCCTGTTCCAAACCCGGCGCCTGGCGGGTGGTCGCATAGGAGATCAGCGACAGCAGCATCAGCGACACCGCTGAAAGCAAATAGAAGGTGACCAGATGCTCGCGATTGGCCGCCCGCCACCACCCCTGCCAGCGCCGCATATTCTCCTCGGTCTGCTCGAAGTGATAGCCAATATCGCCCACCGCCTCTTCTCTACCCGTCAACGGGCTGGTCAGCCGCCCGACATAGGCGCCCATCGCATAGCCCTTGTCGCGGATGAAATCGCTCTGCACCAGGTTCATGGTCCCGCCGGCCCCGGCAAAGGCCAGCGCCCCCAAAAAGAGCGGCAGCTCCATCTCGGCGGGGATATAGCCGATATTGACGATGCCCTTGCACATATCCCACACGTGGCTCGGCTCGACGACCATAAAGAAAATCACCAGCAAGAAAACCAATACACAGGCGATCAGCACCGTCTGGATCCGCTCCACCGTATTGTAGACCACCGGCCCCAAACTCAGCGCCA
Organism: Candidatus Latescibacterota bacterium; assembly: GCA_036343835.1. Classification (GTDB taxonomy): domain Bacteria; phylum Latescibacterota; class UBA2968; order UBA8231; family UBA8231. The sequence continues at coordinate 1,224 of JAYYUU010000322.1, forward strand.
ACCCCACCAACAACAAACTCGCAATCGAATAGCCCACCCGCACGCTCTCACCCCCGCCCAACTCCCAGGTCAAAATCGTCGCCGCCCCCGACGCCCAACCCGGCCACATCCACGGCACTACATTGCAGAGCAGAAAGATCCCGGCCCAACCACCCCACAACCGACAAAAGCCCGTCACCGCCGTCTCCCCCGTCGCCAGCGCCCAGCGCTCGATCTCCATATTGATAAAATACTGGGTCAGCACCCCGACCATGCACGCCCAGAACACGGCAAAACCAAACTTATAGGTGATATAGGGCCACAGCACGAACTCCCCGCTGCCCAGCGACAGTCCCAATAGCAGGATGCTCGGTCCGACCAGCTTGCGCCAGTTGGGTGGCTCGGGCAAGTCGCGATACTGCCCCGCCGGCAACTGGTCGCAGGGAATGACTTCGTGTGGAACGGATTTAGCTTCCATACACCCCTTCCTCCCAAGCGACCAGCGGATGCTGCCTTTGCAGCGGAAACCGCACCCGCCCGCCCGTAATCTGCGCCTCGTAAGCTCCCAAAATCATCTCCAGCGCCGCCACCGCATCGGCCGCGCTCGATATCGGTTCGCGCTCGTTTTCCGCCGCGTCGATCAAATCCCTTATCGCCAGATCATTACCCGTGCTCAACGGCTCGTCCGCAACCGCGTTCAATTCCTCCCACCGCTGCCCCGTATCCTCCGGGTTAAATACCCTGTGCGGATAGAGCAACGCCGGCCCGCTCCCCCCGCCGCGCAACAAGATCACCCCGTCGCTACCCACGATCTCCATCCCCATCCGCTTCCCCCCACCCTCGTCAAACTTCCGCGAATCAAAAAACCCCGCCACCCCGCTTTTAAAATGGAAATAGCTATTGACACAATCCCCCGCGATCGGCCCCACCGGCTCCGCCGCCGCCCGCACATCCCCCACTGCCAACTCGCACCCCTCATGCGTGATATGCGCCGACATCCACTCCACATCCCCGACAAACAACCGCATCATATTAAACAAATGCGTCCCCAGTACCATCATATCCTCCCCCCCACCCCGCCGATCCTGCTTCCCATGCGCATAAATAGCCTGCACCATCCCGATCCGCCCTTCCGCCAACGCCTCCTTCACCTGTTGAATCCGCGGCAAATACGCCCCCTGATGCGCCACCGCCACCTTCCTCCCCGTCTCATTCGCCTTTCTAACGACCTGATCCCCATCCGCCAAATTCCAGGTCATCGGCTTCTCGCAATACACCTGCGCCCCCACCTCCAACCAAGCCAACACCATCTCCAGATGGCAATCGGTCCACCGCGGCCCTACGGTAACGATCTCCGGCTGCTCTTCTTTGAGCATCTCCTGCCAATCGGCGTAGGCTTTGGGCGCTTCTAATTCAGCCTGCTTGGCGAATCTTTCTTCTTCATCCCCATCGGCGACGGCCACCACTTCCACTCTCTCATGATTCTTCAACCCCAAATGCAACCCAGGCCCCCAATTCCCCTTCCCCGTCCAGCCGATGGCTGCTCCCCTATACACCTTATCACTCATAACCATTCCCTCCTTAAGGAAATCAGCAATACCGTTGGCTTAGCAAATCGAAGGGCGTCACCTCGTAGCGGCTGCTGTCCTCCGAGCCCGACAGGAGTCGGGCGAGACTCGTAGAGCGTGAACTCCAAGAGTTCAACGGCATGAGCGAAGAGGTGGCACCCTTCGATTTGCCCACCCGGGCCACTACCAACCACAATATTCAAAAAACCCACCCCTCCATCAAGCACCCCTCACCGCACGCCCACAAACACCACATTTCCCATCTCTCCCAATAAAGAATCCACCACCATCCACACCGCCCCCCCCATCAACTGCCCCGCAATCAATCCGACAAAAAGCGGTTTGTACGTCACATAACCCTTCGTCCCGGCAAACTTAAAAATAACCGCCTTCAACAACCACCCTAAAAAAACCGAAAACCACGCCACCCCCATCACCCAACTATCGCTCACCGGCAACCCAATATAGTGCAATGGCCACCACAAGAAATGATGCTGCATATAGATCAGCCATCCCATCAGCACCGCCCCCACCCCGGTAAAGAACAACCGCGGCCGGATATGGTCCCAGCCGATGGGATTGTGGATCTTGTCCTCCAAAAAGCGATAGGCCAAGGTCGGCACCCCAAACTGCCGCAAGTTAATCCCGCCGTGGGTGTAGTTGAGATAGAGCGTAATCCACGTCGCCCCGGCCATCCCCACCACGACGGCGATGACCAGTCCCCAAAATAGCCGCCGACCATTGGCCCGATTGCTATGCGCCAGCTTGAGCGCGTTGGCGGTCGAGGCCATCACCGTGGTGCGCATCTCGGCCGCCCACGAATAACTCAGGCTGATCGAGGCCAAGCCCTTCCAACCGATGGCGTCGGTGCCGAGCGTATAGACCGCAAAGGGCTGCGGCAGCATCGTCGACGAGGTAAAACCGACGCCGCCCTGAGCGATAACCCGCGCGATGGCCAAAAAGATCGCGAGCGCCCCCAAAAAAAAGACCAGCGCCGCCACTAGCGGCACACCGCTTGCGAACAACCAACCCAAAAAGTAGACCGCGCAGCCGATCCACAGCCACACCGCCGCTCGATACGAGAGGATCTCATCGCCATCATCGGCCTGTGCGCCGCGCCCAAACGCCGCCCGGCCGACCCTTCGCAAATGGTCCCGCGCCGTCCATAAAATCGCCGCCACCAATACCAGCATCGCACCCATCCCCTGGTGCGACAGCGCCACCGAGGAGCCGGTCAACGCCTCGTTGTGCCCCTTGATCTGATAGCCGATGACATTGAACACCCCGGTCTGCAAGCGGCTCAACAGATGAAAAAACCACACCGAGAACGCCACGTTGAGATTGAGGAAATAGCTGACGCCGATAATGGCGAAATTGACGAAGATATTCAGCCGCACGCTATCGCGAAAAAGCATCAGCGGATCGAACATCAGTCGCACCTCGGGCACGAAAAAAAAGTAGTGGTTGAGCCCGTCCAGCATCTGAATGGCAAAGGGCAACAAAAAACCGACCCACATCAGCGGGTTGCAGAAGATCAGTGGAAAGATGCCCTCGTCATTGCCGCGCAGCAGCTCCAGCGGCACTTGCGCCAATGGAAACACCAGCCGCTCCTGCTCGACCCAGGGCCGCCTGAAAATGACCATCGTCGCGATCATCAATAGATAGACCGCCAGCATCGCGCTGCCCCAGGCGGCAAAGGGCACGGCCCAGGCGCCCCAGGGTATCCCCACCCCGTCGGGCAGTCCCTCGTAAAAGAAACGCGCCACCTCCAGATCGCGCGGCGCCAACCAGGAGGGAATCAATGGCTGCAGCAGATCGGCCCAGCGATTTTCCGGCGTCGCGTAGTAGAAGGGACGGGTGAGGATGTGGAAGAGATTGGTCACCAGGCCCCAGGTGGGAATCGCCGAGGCGACAATCATCATCGCGTAGACGACCACCAATTCTGTCGTGCGCAATGCCCAGGACCGGACGAAAACTTTCAGCGCCGGATTGACCAGCCCGACCAGCACCAGCAAGACCATCATCGCCCCGGCGGTGATATAGTCGGAGGTCAGGCCGGCATTTTGCAAAACCAGCACGGTATAGGGGCAGGCCAGATTGAGGAAAAAGGCCAACAACGCGCCCAGCAACAGGGCGCGCAGCGTAACTTCGGGGGCAGAATCGGTCGGCGCGGGGACTTGCTCGTTGGGCATGGTCCGAAAGTAGCCGCTGCCGGCGCTTCCGGCAAACGCACCTTGCCAGTAACGCATCCGTACGCCATCTTCCCCACTACCAGCAACGACTTAGAACACATCTGCACACGGAGATATTCCCCATGGACGCCATCCAAACCATCGGCGGCAGCCGACCCCTCAAAGCGGAGGCCTTCGCCCAGCGCGCCCATGCCTACGCCCTCA
>JAYYUU010000323.1:0-11368 GCA_036343835.1 Candidatus Latescibacterota bacterium
TCCCCAAACTCAAACCGTCCAACGATACCACAGCTCCCCTAGAATCCACCCGCAAATACACCCTGGTCTTCATCGCCCTGACCCTCACCAGTGGAACTTTCTACGTCCTGGGTATTTTCCTTTCCACCAAGGTGTAATAGATTGCACAGAACCACCGCCAACTTTCCACAATATCCGAGATCCGTTTGGGAATGCGACCTTCAGGGCCTAGTCAACAACGCCGTCTACCAAAACTACCTCGAACACACCCGCCACCAATATTTAAAAAGCCTTGGCCTAAACTTCGTCCACTTCCACCAACAAGGCCACGACCTCGTCCTCACCCGCGCCGAAATCGACTACAAAGCCCCGCTAAAAAGCGGCGACCACTTCGCGGTAAAATTGCGCCTCGAAACGGAGAGCCGCCTCCGCTTTCGCTTTATCCAGGACATCTACAAACAAGACGGCACCCACATCCTGCACGGCCGCCTCATCGGCACCTGCCTCAACCGCAATGGTCGCCCCGGCTTACCTGCGGAACTAGCGGCGCTTTTGAACCGACGCTAACGCACCAGCGCCAACCCCACCTCTGCCAAAAACCCCCGACACACCTCCAGCGACTCGCCAACCAACAACGCCGTGGCAAAGCTCTGCGCCCGTACCGGATCCGTCGTAAAAAGTACGCCCTCGCTCAACTGCTGCCCATCGGGCATCAACCGCGCCGGATAGCGCGCCTCCAACTGCCCGGCGCAATCCGCCAGATCCGCAAAACCGGCCACCTCGACCTCGCGCCGACTCAGCACCACCCACAGCGCCGTGCGCGCCGAATTAACCCGCTGCCGCAACCCCAATGCCACCCGTCCCATCGTCGTGCGCGGATTGATCTCGACAATGGGCTTTAGCTTTAAATCGACCCCATCGCGGTAGACCAGCGCATCGACGCCGACCGGTCCGCGATACCCTGCGGCAAATAGCTCACCGGCGAGAAACTCGGCCAACGTCGCGCCCAGCTTCGGCAAGCGCCGCGCGTCGCGCCCGGCGCCATAGAGAAATTTCTTTACTTCCACATCGAGGCCGGCCACGATGTGACCGACCAGGGTCCCGCGATACTGCCCACGACCGTCGGTAAAAAAACGCGTCCAACCGCGCACCTGCATTTCCCCCGTCGCCCCCACGTCGAAGTGCAGCGACAGATCGACGACCTTGTCCAACCACGGCTCGACGACGACCTGACCCTGCTGCCGCAAGATATTCTCCAACCAGCCGCGCTGACCCTCCCGCAACTGGCCATCGCGACAGTGAATCTGGTCTCTGCCGGACGAGCCATAGATCGCCTTGATGACCACCGCGGCAAAACCCGCCTCTCCCAGGCGCTCCACTTCGCGCGACACCTCGTCCGCCGTCGCACAAGCCACGCCGACCACCTCCTCACCGCAGAGAAAATCCTCCGTCCGATCCGCGAGAAACTCGCTCAGCCGCGCCGCACTCCACGACTTGGCGTAGAGCGCGCGCACCGCCGCGCTCCAGCAAGGGCCTTCTCCGTCTGCTGGCAAATCTTCGACCAATGGCGCCAAAAATCGCGCGCTATCCGGACTCCACCCCCAGGGCCTCAGCGCGGTGACTTTGCGCTCTGCAAAGGGCGCATCCGCCAGGCCACCCGCGCCGTATTCGACAAATTCCGGGATCGCAAAACCCAAGGCCTGCAGCCGTCGCAAAAAGTCCGCCGCAGGCTTCTTTCGCAAGAGCACCGCATCGTCGCGGACGCACAGCAACATCGGCAGTGCCTGAAAGTCCTCTGCCAACTCCGCCGCCAATTTCGCCGGCGTAAAACCCGGTCGGCCCAACGCCACCTGCCCCTCGCAATTGGCGTTGAACCAATAAATGGCCGGACAGCGCCCCCGCGACTGCGAGAATAGCTCCAGCTCATCGATATAATCTTTGGATAATCCCGCTTTGAGCCGCCCCTCGCGATCGAAGCCAATCCCCTTGGCCCGCGCCGCACCCAGCGGAAAGCGCAGCGCCTGTCGATAGGCCTCCCACTCGCTCAACTCCTCATCGCGCCAGCGATTGAACCACATCAAGCCATATTTGACATGGCCGATCTCATCGCGATAAACCCGCTTGAGAATCGCCGCCGTCTCCTGGTCGTCCAATTGCCGGTAGATATTCGCGTAGTGCTCCGCGTAGTCGAGATTGGCCTGCTCCAGCGTCATACTCAACCCCGCCACATACTCCGTTGGGCTATGCATCGAGCCTATCGCCTTCCAGAAGAAATCGCTGACCGGAATCTCGCCAAACTCCACCCCGATCTCGCTCATCCGCTCTTGGTAGAGCCGCACGTGTTGCTGCTCGTCTTTGAGCGTCTGCACCAACCCGCGGCGAAACTTCTCCGGTGCCTGCGGAAACTTGAGCAAAGCCAGCGCCATCAGCTCCAACGCCAACAACTCGTGATTGGCGAAGAAGTGCAAGACCAGCCCGCGCTCCTTCTCGCTGTGGAAGTTGCGCACATCGCGAAAGTTGAGCTTCTGCCGCCCGCGCCACTCGTCGAGGCCCAGCCCCTGCGGTCGACCCGGCGCTGCCGGCGTCTCAATCCCAGAGCCTGGCTCGCGATCCTCGTAGCGATCAAGCTCGAGCAATTTGTCGTCCCAGCCAGTGCCGAAAAGCACCCGCTCGGCAAAGAGGCGAATTTCCATAGGGAAAGAATATAAGCCATCGCTCCGCTTGACACCGCGCCCGCCCCTTAGTATCTAACCCGTCCCACTTCTGCCGAAAGGATTTCCAATGAAGGTCAAATCTGTTGAACTCATCCACCTGGACGTCCCCTTCACCACCCACACCAACCAGCACATGAAATACTGGTTGCCGCACTGGCGCATCGTCCAGCTCTGCAAAATCACCCTCGCCGACGGCACCATCGGCTGGGGCGAGACCATCCCTAACTCTACCTGGGCCAAAGTGCCCGAGGACATCGCAGACCGCATCGTCGGCCGCCCCGCCGGCGACCTGCTGTGGGAAGATTCCCTAGGCGCTGGCGTCCAGCAAGCCCTCTTCGACGCCGTCGGCAAGGCCTTGGGTACCCCGGCCTACCGCCTACTCGGCACCAAGGTCCGCGAGTGGTGCCCGCTCTCGTGGTGGGCGATGGACATGCCCGCCAAAGACTGGGCCCGCCAGTGCTCCGACGCGGTCAAACAGGGCTATATGACCGCCAAGCTCAAGGCGCGGACCTGGTATGACCTGCACGCCTGCTTCCAGGCCATCTTCAAAGCCGTGCCCGCCGGCTTCAAACTCGACCTCGACTTCAACGGCACCTTAGGCAACGCCGCCAGCGCCGTCGAATTCCTGGACACGCTGAAACAGTACGAGCAAATCGCGATGATCGAGAGCCCGATCCCCCAATCCGACATCGCCGGCAACGCCCAGATCCGCAACCACCTCCCCCGCCCCATCGCCATGCACTACGGCTCGCCGCCGATCATCACCACCCTGCAGGAAGACGTCGCCGACGGCTTCGTCGTCTGCGCCGGCGCCGATAGTATCGCGAAGCAATCCGCCGTCACCGACGCCGCCAACAAACCCTTCTGGCTCCAGCTCGTCGGCACCGGCATCACCACCACCTGGGCCGCGCACCTGGGCGCCGTCTGCCCGCAGGCCAAGTGGCCGGCCATCACCTGCATGAACATCTGGAAAAGCCAGCTCATCGCCGACCCGATCGAGCTCCGCGGCGGCTACTACCGCGTCCCCGAAACCCCCGGACTCGGCCTCAACGTCGACCCCAAAATCATTAAAAAATACCAGGTCGACTACCGCTGGGTCGACCCGCCCCGCCACGTCTACCGCCACGCCCGCTCAAATGGCGAAGTCACCTACTACGGCTGCTCCAAACAGGCCCTCCACAACCACTACCCCCGCGACGCCATGCCCGTCTGCGAACCCGGCTCCGAATGCGTCCCCGTCGAAGACGACAACACCCGCGCCTTCGCCAAAATCTACGACGCGGTCCAGGACGGGCATACCCTCAGGAGAATTGAAAAACCTAAAAGCAAGAGTAGGAAAAAACGATAACCCAAGAATAGATAAAAAATCCCCGCCACACTACTAGGTAGTGTGACGGGGCCTCCTCATGCGTGTGCCCATTACGGGCACCATTAATCTAAAACTACCACCCGCTCCAGAACGTGACCTCAATCACATCTGAAAAGATTAACCTCCACGCCCCCTTCCTTCCCCCGCAAAGCCCCACTCCCCACCACCGCCACCTCCAGCGCCCTGAGCCCATCCCCATGATCGACATCAAATGGCGCTCCACTCCGGCACTGGTCGATATAATGGGCCAATTCAGCCTTGTACGCCGGACCGAATCGCTCGATAAAAACCGGCACCTCCGCTCCGTAGTCGCGCAGGGTGAATGCCCGTCGGTCGATTGGCCCCCGCCGCCCCAAGACCTCGACATCCACCCGCAGCGGATCGGCGCCAAAAGCCCCCACGTGCACCACCCCCTCCGTCCCATAGACCCAGGTCTCATTGCGATAGCCGGCCACGTGATTGCGACTCACCACCACCTGGCCAACCAGCGCCCCGGGAAAATACAACTGCAAAAAAGCATCGTCGAAATCCTCTTTGACGTCGGTGATTTGCTGGTTGTAGAGCAAACTGCCAAAACCGGCCACCCGCTCGGGCCGCTGCCCACCAAGCCATAAGATCTCGTCGATATTGTGCACCGCCATATCCGGCAATAGACCGGAGCTATTATATCCCTGGGGCGGCGGCAGCGGGTCTTCGAGGATCGAGACCATCTTAAATGGCGTGCCGACGGTCCCTCGATCCAGCTGTTCTTTGGCGCATAAAAGGGGCGCGTCGAAACGACGCATAAAGGCCTGCATCAACGCCGTGCGGCGAAAATCGTCGGCGTCCAAATACTCGGCGAATGCCCGCGCCGTCTCCAGCGAATGCGTCAATGGCTTTTCCAAAAGCACCCGCAAACCCGCGTCGATCAGCGTCCTGGCGTCGCGATAGTGGTTTTCAGTCCGCGAGGCGATAAAGGCCCCGTCCACCACAGCGGCGGCGACCAGTGCCTCCACATCCTTGAAAATGCCGATCGGCGTCTCTTGATCGAGTTGCAACTCAGTCGCCACCCGCTCCGCCAGATCGCCATAGCCGTCGACCACCGCCGCCAAAACGCAATCGCCGCGCGCCCGCGCCAGTTCCTGCACGTGGCGAGCGTGGAAGACGCCGATGCGCCCCACGCCAATAACGGCCATCCTAAAGGGATCGGCCATATCAGTCGAGATACTTCCCATAGAGCACCCTCAGCCGCTCCTTGGTCGCTGCGGGGATTACAGCCCGGTCGGTGACAATCGCAAACTGCGCCGCGCTCAGACAAGCGCAATCCGACTCGGCCGGCAACCGCGCCGCAACCTCGGCGACGATCCTATTGGCCAGCGCGCCATTGGCCTTCATCACCGCCAGCACCTGGTCTATCGTCACATCCTCCTCCTCCTCGTGCCAGCAGTCGTAGTCCGTGCCCATCGCCAGCATCGCATAGCACATCTCTGCCTCCCGCGCCAGTTTGGCCTCGGGCAGCGCCGTCATCCCGATCACTGCCGCGCCGACCGAATCGCGATAGAAATTCGACTCGGCCCTAGTCGAAAAGAGCGGACCCTCCATGCAGATATAAGTACCCCCCGCATGCAGCTTCGCCCCCGCCTCCCGCCCCGCATCGATAATAACCGCGCGCAACGCCTCGCAAAACGGATCGGCAAAGGGCAAATGCCCCACAACCCCCTCGCCAAAGAAAGTCGACGGCCGCACCCCCCGCGTGCGGTCGAAAATCTGATCGGGCACCACCATATCCCCCGGCGCAATCTCCTCCCGCATAATCCCACAGGCACTCACCGCCAGCACATGCGTCACCCCAAACTGCTTGAGCGCATAAATATTGGCCCGAGCCGGCACCTCCGAAGGCAATAGCTTGTGCCCCTTGCCATGCCGTGGCAAAAAGAAAGCCGTCCGCCCCCCTATCTTAGCCTCGACAACGGCGTCGGACGGCAAGCCATAGGGCGTATCCAAAAAATGCTCATCGACGGTCTCGGCCCCTTCCATCTGATAAAGACCAGACCCCCCAATAACACCCAGGACTACAGATTCACTCATTATGCGCTCCCATACCTTCGCTAAGATTTGGCTAACAGACTATTTAAAGTTATACACCCTGCTAATGGCAAAACTCTATTGGTATTTCAGCAGTAGCGGAGGGCGGGGTGAGGGTATCCCCGTGAGCAGATTGCTGCCCCTCATTCCACAGGATATCCTCCTATACTTCCCCTGAGATTGGTAAAGCTCTGTTGATATTTCAACAGTACCGGAGGGCGGAGCGAGGGTATTCCCGTGAGCGGATTGCTATCTCGTGATTTCACAGGATAGTGAAACCGCGAGACAGCCCTCGGAGCCGACCAGGGATGGTCGGCGAGAATGAGCGAAGGGAATACCCTCGCTTCGACCGTCAGCTAGCACACCTCCACCAATGGCGCCCCCAATAATATTTCATATCTTTCAAACAGTCCAATGCCTCCACGCCTACTAAAAACCTCCGTCCGCGAACTCATCGGCTTCGTCCTCCGCTCCGGCGATCTGATCTCCTGCGGTTTCGCCCGCCCCGACCGCATGGTCGAAGGCACCCGCGGCCACCAGCAGGTCCAAAACGCCCGCCCCGACGACTACCAGCCCGAAGTCCCCGTCTCCTATCTCGTCGAAACCGACGAAATCGCCCTCGAAATAAGCGGCCGCGTCGACGGCCTGCTCGCCGCAGAAGACGGCACCGTACTCGTCGATGAAATCAAAACCACCGCAGCCGACCCCGAAGAAGACCCGCCCGACAACCCCGCGCACTGGGCCCAGGCCAAGGTCTACGCCTTTATCGTCGCCGAGCAGAGCAATCTCGACTCGATCGACGTCCAACTCACCTATTTGCAACTCGACACCTGGAAGCGCCGCGAGGACCGCCGCACCTTCAGCCGCGAAGAACTCACCGCCTTCTTCTCCGACCTCGTCGAGAAATACCTGCACTGGGCGCGCATCTACCTCGAATGGTGCGTCGAACGCGACCAATCGCTCGCCGCGCTCGAATTCCCCTTCGCCGACTACCGCCCCGGCCAGCGCGACCTCGCCGTCACCACCTATCGCACCATTGAAAACGAGGGCCGCGCCTACGCTCAGGCACCCACTGGCATCGGCAAGACCATCTCGACGCTCTTCCCCGCAGTTAAAGCACTGGGGCTGGACCACGCCGAAAAGATCTTTTATCTGACGGCCAAAACCATTGGCCGCACCGTCGCCGAAAAAGCCATCGACGATATGCGCACAGGCGGCGCCCGCCTCAAGAGCCTGACGCTGACCGCCCGCGACAAGATCTGCTTCAAACCCAATGGCGGCACCACCTGTGACCCCGAGCAATGCGAATTTGCGCTGGGCTATTACGACCGCATCAACGACGCGCTCGAAGACCTCTTCGACTGCGATGCCTTCACCCGGCCTTTAATCGAAGAATACGCGCAAAAACACACCGTCTGCCCCTTTGAATTCTCGCTCGACCTCTCGCTGTGGTCCGATATCATCGTCTGCGACTACAACTATGTCTTCGACCCGCGCGCCCACCTCAAGCGCTTCTTCCAAGATGCCAGAGGGCAATACGCCTTTTTGATCGACGAGGCGCACAATCTCGTCGACCGCGCCCGCGAAATGTTTTCGGCCGAGCTCTACAAAGGCGAAATCCTCGGGCTCAAACGCCTAGCGGGCAAAACCCACCCCGACCTGACCAAGAAGCTCGACGCGCTCAACAAATACTTTATCAAACTGGGCAAGAAGGTCGACAAAGAAGGCGATGGCGAGAGCTGGGTCAACCCGGAGTTGTCAACCGACCTGCTGGCGCTGGTGCACAACTTTCTCAAGGAGGCCGAAAAGGTCCTCGCCCAGGGGAGCAGCCTGCTATTTTGGGACGAGTTGATCGACTTTTACTTCCAGGCCCTGGGTTTTGAGCGCACCGGCGAGCTCTTCGACGAGCACTATACGACCTATGCCGAAAAGCAGGGCAAGGAAGTGCGCTTTCGACTGTTTTGCCTGGACCCAGCAAAAAATATCCGCCAGGCCTTAGCGCGCGGCAGCGCCGCCGTGTTCTTCTCGGCTACCCTCTCGCCCTTGGAGTATTTTCGCGACCTGCTCGGCGGCGAGGAGGGGGATTATCTGGTGCGCCTCGACTCGCCCTTCCCACCCGAGCACCTGCGGCTGATGCTGGCCGACCATATCGAGACAACCTATAAGAAGCGCGGCGAGACCTACGGCGATGTCGCCGAGTCGATCGCCGCGCTGATCAGCCAACGACCCGGTAATTACCTGGCCTTCTTCCCCTCCTATAAATACATGGAAGAAGTGGCGACGCTCTTTATCGAAGCCCACCCCGACGTCGAAACCCTGGTCCAGGCAAGCGGCATGCCCGAGCGCGAGAGGGAGGCCTTCCTGGCCGTCTTTGACGAGGACACGCCGCATACCACCGTCGGCTTCGCGGTGATGGGCGGGATCTTCGGCGAGGGCATCGATCTGGTCGGCGAGCGGCTGGTCGGCGCGGTGGTCGTCGGCGTCGGGCTGCCGCAGATCTGCCTGGAGCGCGACCTGATTAAACACTACTTCGACGAGCGCGAGATCCCCGGCTTCGAATACGCCTACACCTACCCCGGCATGAATCGCGTATTGCAGGCAGCCGGCCGCGTCATCCGCACCGACGCCGATCGCGGCGCGATCCTCTTAGTCGACCGCCGCTTTGGCCAAAACCGCTACCGCCGCCTCTTTCCCCCCTCTTGGCACGCCGTGCGCTCGGTGCGCAATCCCACCCATATCGCCCAATTCTTAGCAGACTTCTGGATCGATGAGCCGCTACAAGCTTAGCGCGCTACTGCTCTTGCTCTGGTCCTGGCCGGCTAGCGCCCAGACCGTCTTCGCCGCCGCCAGCCTCAGCTCGGTGCTGGAAGAGCTAGCGCCCCACTACGAAGGTCTGCAGCTCTCCTTCGCCGGCTCTTCCACTCTGGCCAAACAAATCGCAGCCGGCGCTCCGGCCGATATCTATTTCTCCGCCAATGCCGAGTGGATGGACTATTTGCAGACGCGCCAGCTCATCGAGCTCGACACCCGCGTCGACCTCCTCGGCAACGCGTTGGCCCTCATCACCCCCAAAGGCGAGTCCTTTCCCATCCGCGTCGAAAAAGACTTCGCCTTCGCCGCCGCCTTCGCCGGACGCCTGGCCCTGGGCGACCCCGACCACGTCCCCGCTGGCAGCTACGCTCGCGAGGCCCTTGCACGCCTGGGCTGGTGGCCCGCCCTCGCCAATCGCATCGCCCCCGCCCCCGATGTCCGCGCCGCCCTGGTCTACGTCGAGCGCGGCGAGTGCGCCGCCGGTCTAGTCTACGCCACCGATGCCGCCCAGAGCGAGCGCGTCGAAATCCCGGCAACCGTACCCGATTCGCTACACCGCCCCATCATCTACCCGCTGGCCATCGTCAAGGGCCGCGCCAACGAGAAAACCCGCTGCCTGCTCGCCTTCTTAAGCTCAGACTTAGCCGCCGACCTCTACCGCAAACACGGGTTCACCATCCTGGAAACCACCAGTGCTCAGCCCTGATCAGTGGCAAGTCCTCTGGCTCTCGCTGCGCATAGCCTTGTGCTGCGTGCTGGTGAGTCTAATCCCCGCCGTACTACTCGGCTGGCTTTTGGCCCGCCGCGAATTCCCGGGCAAGATCGCCCTCGACGGCCTCTGCCACTTGCCTTTGGTTCTCCCCCCCGTCGTCACCGGCTATCTGCTACTGATGCTCTTCGGCCGCCGCGGCTTCTTCGGTCCGCTGCTCACCGCCATCGACCTGCAACTGGCCTTCGACTGGAAGGGCGCGGTGCTGGCGTCGGCCGTCGTCGGCTTCCCGCTGATGCTGCGCTCGGTGCGCCTCGGGATCGAGAGCGTCGACCCCCGTCTCGAAAACGCGGCCCGCACCCTCGGCGCCGGCCGCCTGCGCACCTTTATGACCATCACCCTGCGCCTGGCCCTGCCCAGTCTGCTCGTCGGCTCGCTATTGACCTTCGCTCGCTCGCTGGGGGAATTCGGCGCCACCATCACCTTCGCCGCCAATATCGCCGGCCAGACCCGCACCATCCCCTCGGCCATCTACACCTATCTCAACCAACCCGGCGGCGAAGACCGTGCCATCGGGCTGGTCGCCGTCTCGCTCGCGCTGGCGCTATTGGCCCTTATCGCCAGCGAGTGGTCGGCCCGCCGCCTGCGGGCGAACTGAGATGCTACAGCTCAAATTCCAACGCCAACTCGCCCACTTCGCACTCGACGTCGATCTCGAATGCCGCTACCCGGTCACCGCCGTCTTCGGCCCCTCGGGCGCGGGCAAGACCTCGCTGCTCAATCTCGTCGCCGGCCTGCTGTGCCCCGACGCGGGTGAAATCGCCGTCGACGATACCACGCTATTTTCCTCGGCCCAGCGCATCGACCTGCCGCCCGAAAAACGCGGCATCGGCTATGTCTTCCAAGACGATCTGCTCTTCCCGCATCTGAGCGTCGAAGAAAACCTGCGCTATGGCTACGACCTGCTGTCCCCCCCCTCGCGCCATTTCGCACTCACCCAGATCGTCGACCTGCTTGAAATCGGTCCCCTGCTCCCGCGCCGTCCAATCCACCTTTCCGGCGGCGAACGCCAACGGGTCGCCCTCGGCCGAGCATTGCTCTGCTCGCCGCGCCTCCTGCTGATGGACGAGCCCCTCGCCGCGCTCGACCAGGGTCTCAAAAGCCGGATCATCCCCTATCTGCGCCACATCCGCGACGAACTCCAGATCCCCATCCTCTACGTCAGCCACTCCGTCGCCGAAATTCTCGAGCTCACCGGCCAAGTCATCGTCCTCGATAAGGGCCAGGTCATCGCCCACGGCGACTTTTTCAAAATCGCCACCCATCCCGCAGTGCTGCCCTTAGTCGAAGAGCACGGCTTTGAAAATGTGCTCGTCGTGGAGATCGTTTCATCCGACGCCCAACGCGGCGTCTGCGCAACCAACTGCCACGACCAAGCGCTAAAAATCCCCTACTGCGACCAGCCCGTGGGCAGCCGCCTCTTTATCGGCATCCGCGCCGACGACATCATCCTCGCGCGCAATCGCCCCGAGGGTTTGAGCGTGCGCAATGCGTTAAAAGGAACGATCAGCGAGATCGCCGATGTGGAGGGGAAAGAGCTGGTATACATCGACGTCGGGCGGCGCTTAGCCGCGAAGACGACGCTCGAAGCGGTCGAGGAGTTAGAACTCAAAATCGGCGATCCAATCTACTGTCTGATTAAAACCCACTCGATCCGGATTG
>JAYYUU010000324.1:0-5795 GCA_036343835.1 Candidatus Latescibacterota bacterium
CGATGGCGCGGATCCTGGGCACCCACCGCAACCGCAACTACTGCTTATTACGTCCGAAAGAAAACGGGGGTTGAAATGAAATATTACCTCGCCAGCTTCGCCGTTGTTGTTCTGGACATTAGTAGCTCTGCTTTCGGCCTGACTATCTACCGGATCGGTGGCGCAGATCAGCCTCCTCCCACCCTGGAGGCTCCCTACGAATTTATGCAATTGGATTGGGATGAGTTTGAAGCATCCAGCCGTGGCAACGCTTATTTGGTAGAACTTGATGACGGTTTTCTTCGTCCCCAACTGCTGGATCCCAATGTGAACCTGACCCCGCTAATCAACAATCGAGGCGGCCGGATATCAAATGTAATGTGGAGCGGTTGGATGGCCCTTAATGATAATGAAGGGTTAATGTTTGACCAGGATCCCAATACCAGTTTTCTGGGAGACGGTCAATTTGCCAACCACTGGCCCTTTATCAAAGGGTTGTTTTTTGATCTCGGTGCCCCCTTGCCGCTTGAACGTGTCCGTTTTTATCCCCGTGAACACCACCTGGACGACCGTTTTGTGGAAACCTTCAAGATCAGCATTAACGACGGCGATCCGCTCAAAGATGGCACGCGGGAATTTGGCCTGTTTAATTTCGATTTTGATATTGTACACGATGTCATAGAAAATACCGAAGCGGTCATTGATCTAAAGTTACCGCCTGTGCCTATTCGCATTATTCTTTTTCACGCCGCCGAAAATGAGCGAGGTATCTGGGAGATTGCCGAGTTTGAGATCTATGGCAAAGGCTTTGTGCCCGTTGCCCGCTATGTGTCCAATGTGATCGATCTGGGCGCACCAGCCAGCCTGGGGCAATTAACCTGGGCGGGCCAGCAAGATGAAGGGGCGAAAATCGAGCTGAGCACGCGCAGCGGCGTGGACGATGATCCCAATATCTACCGGCGCCGCACCTTCCGCGGCGATGAACGCACCATCTTCGATATTCCTTTCCAGCATACTGTCCATAGTCTCGGTGTGATATTCCTCCATGTGTAAACGTGCGTACCTGGCGTGGCGGCCTTTGGCCTTAGTCCTTTTGCTCGTGGGTAGCGGGTGGGCGGAAATCACCTTCTGGCAAATAGGCGGTTCGGGCATGGCATGGGCCGGCAGCGATACGACGAGCATCCTGATCGATTTCGCGACCCGTCCCACGGCCATCCAACCGGTCTACATCACGCCCGACCGCACCATCTTCTCCCTGCTAGACAACTGGACCGACGACAAAAATCCCCGGGATCTCGGCTACTTCGACGGCCAAAGGCCCCGCGCCTGGTGGAATTGGGACGGCGGCGTGCGCGTCGGTTTCTACGGTTCGATCCTGGTAGACGGAGATCGCTCCACCTACAACCCCCCTACTTCGGCTTATGGCTTTCTCGACCGTTATACCTTCGACCTGGCCGTACCCGTCCCGGCCCACCGCTTCGGCTTTTTCACTCCCTCCCAGGGCTATCGCTCCGATGGCATCCCCCTCGAAGAAGACGCGATTCCCGCCTACGAGATCTCCATCTCCGCCGAGACCAACGAGGCCGTCATCACCAGTGGATCGGATATGCCGATCGGCAATATCATCGCCTCGGTGGGCGAGAACTTCGACACCCACGTGCAAATCGAATTCCCCCGCCAGTACGTGCGCTTCCTGCGCTACGAGCGCAAGCTCTCAACCCTCGACGCGGGCAATACCGGTAGCTTCGGCGAGGGCCAGGCCGCTCGCGGCGTCATCGCCGAGTTCGAACTCTACGGCGAAGGCGCGCCCCAGCGCGTGCTCTACATGACCAAGATTCTCGACCTCAGAGCCGACCTGAACTTCGGCCGCCTGTCCTGGCACACCACGCCGATGCGCCTGGTGGACGGGGTCGCAGTAGCAGACCAGACGGCGGATGTCTCGCTGGAAATAGAAGTGCGCACCGGCCGCGACAAAGACCCCAATATCTACCACGAATTCACCGACAAGGGCCGAGAGCGCATCGTCTCTCGCGACCGCTACGAAAGGGAACTGCAACCACCGGCCGCCAGCGGTGGGGTTGACCAGAAGGGCCGGCCGGGTCTGCGCGCCTCAATCCTTCACGACTCCGAAAACTGGACCGAATGGTCTCCGCCCTTCACCGAATCCGGGCAGCCCCTAGGGCTGAAGAGCGGCTCGCACCTCCAGCTCAAAATCACCTTGCACAGCGGCGCTTTTGACTCCTTCGTGCGCCTAGACTCGCTGTGGATCGAGCGCGCCCCCCTTTTGGCACGCCGCATCGTAGGCGAGGTAGCCCGTCTCGATAACCTTCGCCCCGTTCGCGGCTTTACCGAAGTAACCCTCGGCGAGGAAACCGAGTTCGCCTACGACCTGCGCGCCGATTTCGACGCCGACGCCCCGGGCTTCGACGCCGTGCGCATTCGCACAGGCAATCGGACCCGCTTCGCGCGACTCGAGATGGGCGAGCCGCTGCAAGCGGTCGAGCCGGCCGGAGTCGCGGAGGAAGAAGACGCCCTGGTGGTCTTGCTGCCCCAGCGCATCACCCCGAACAACAACGCCCCCGTGCGCATCGTCTTCGGCACCGAAATCTTCACCTACGCCACGACCTTCGAGGGTGTGGTCTTCGACGGGGGGGAGGAAACCTTGCCCCAACCTATCGAACCCGGCGACGCCACATCCGCCATCGCCACCAGTAGCCTGCGCGTCCTCGGTATCTCCGGCCAAGGCGGCGATATCGTCCAGGACCTCGCGCTCTCTTCCCCCGTCATCACCCCCAATGGCGATGGCGTCAACGACCAGATCGACATAAACTACGTCCTGTTCGGGCTACCCCAGGTCGTACCGGTAGAATTGAGGATCTTTTCCCTAGCTGGCCGCCGGGTCGCCGCCCTTACCGCCGGCGACCAGTCTTCCGGCCCCCAGCACCTGACCTGGAATGGGCGCGATGAGACCGGACAAATTCTGCCGCCCGGCCTCTACCTGCTGGAAGTGGCGATCCGGTCCGAAGCGACCACTTCCCGGCACCTGCACCTCGTCGGCATCGCCTACTGAGGGAAAAAATATGGCTTTGCGAATCGTCTCACGCCCCCTCGCTCTTGCGCTCTGCGCCCTCTTGGCCAGTGCAGCTCGTTCCGATGAGATGCGCTTCGACAGCGCAGCCGACTGGTCGCAATGGCAGATGCCCCATGGCCTGGTGCAGATCGCCGAAGACGGTCGCCTGCGCCTGGTCAAATACCGCAAAGGCATTGACGCCGTCGCCGACGCCCACCTCTTCTCTCACCCCACGCAGCAACGGGGCGAAGCAAGCGGCGGCATCTGGATGGTCGGCTCCAACCCCGATAGCGCCCCCAATGTCATCGACGGCGATCCCGCGACCTTCTGGCAACCCGACCCAAAAGCCCAACTCGAAGACTGGTCCATCGATATCGACTTGGGCCGCGCCGTGCTCGCCGAGGAGATCGTCTTGACCTTCCCCGACCAGGAGGGCGCCCGTCCCTTCGAGCAGTTTACCGTCTATATCACCACCGGCGCCCGCATCAAGGCGACCGAGGACATATTCGGCTATACGCCGGCCTTTCGCACGACCCGCCCCAACCGCGAAACGACCATCCTCATACCGCTCGAATACGCCAACACCGACAGCACCCTGCGCCTGGACTCCGGCCTCAATCCCGACGCCGACCGCTACCAAGTCATCCAGTATATAAGCATCATCGCCGACGGCAAAAACGAGGGCGCGGCCCTGGCCGAAATCGAGGTCAAAGCCGTCGGTGACAATGTCAGTTTGGGCACGCAACAACGCGGTACCTTCACCAATGGCACGGTCGTCGGCACGCCCGAGAACCTCTTCGACGCCGATCTCAATACCTTCTCCATCGTCACCTCGGGACACGAGGCCGAGGGAGGAACGGGGTTCAGTTGGAAGAGCGCTGGCACCTGGTGGAGCGTAGATCTGGGCGCGACCTTCTTCATCGACGACCTCTTCGTCTATTATCAAAACCGCGGCGAGGGCGTCTCCAGCTTTATCTGGTTCTACTCCAGCTCCGGGCCCGGACACCGCATCCTCTACTCCGATGGGCGGCGCTCCATCGGCAGCGAGCTACCCGTCGACCAGGCGCTCGACTTCGACGAATTGGTGACCCATATCAACCCCCGCGTCGACGGCCTCTTCCAGATTCGCTACCTCTTCCAGCCGCGCAAGATCCGCTACCTGTTCTGGCACGGCACGACATCGCTCGACTGGCGGGAGTCGCGCAGCCTGGAGATGATGCTCTTCTCGCCCGGCCACCCCGCCAAGGTGGTCCTGCGCTCGAATTTCATCGACCTGGCTGAGACCAGCGGCGATGGCCGCCCCAAAGTCATCAAACACCTGGCCTGGGACGCCGATATCCCCCCCGGTGCCCGCCTGCAGCTGCGCTCGCGCACGGGCAACCAGCTACAGCAGATCCTCACCTTCTACGACAAGAAGAACGACGAAGTCACCGAGGCCAAGTACAATAGTCTACCCAACGTGCTCAAGGGCGCGGTCGACACTTCGCTGGTCGGCGGCGAGGACTGGGACGAGTGGAGCAATGTCTACCAGTTTTCGGGTGAGCCCTTCCTCTCGCAGAGTCCGCGCCGCTACGCGCAGTTGGAGCTAATCCTCGCCACAGAAGACCCCCAGGTCGCGCCCGTGGTCAACTCGCTGTCGATCGCATTTGAGGATGCGCTGCTCCAGGGCGCCAGGGGCCGCATCGCCCCCCGCAGCACCCGACCCAACGAGGATACGCGCTTCACCTACGTGCTCTTTCCGACCAGCGACGACCAGGACGAGGGCTTTGACCGGCTTCGCTTCGCCCTGCCCGCCGCCAGTGAGGACGTCGCAGTGCGCGTCGGCGGCCGGGAGATCGAACCAAAGGCCCTGTCGCACGCCAGCGACTCGCTCCTGATCGATCTGCCGATGGCGGTGCGGACCGACTCGGTCGAGGTCAGCTTCACCACCCGCGTCGTCCACAACGCCACCGTCTTCGGCCTGGACTTGGGCTCCAGCGCCCACCCCGACCTCTGGCATTCGGTCGAGCCGGCCGAGCGCCGCGCCAATATCGTCATGCTCCCCGCACTGACCGGCAGCCGCCAGCTCATCGACGCTCTCGAACTGTCCTCGCGGGTGCTCACGCCCAATGGAGACGGCGTCAACGACCAGGTCGAGATCCGCTTCGTCTCCTTCAAGGTGGAAGGCCGCATGCCGCAGGGCAGAATCTTCGACCTCGCCGGGCGCCTGATAGCCGAGTTGCCGGCTCCGGCCATCAGCGGCCGAGCCCATACCTTCGCCTGGTCCGGGCTCGGCCGCGATGGCGCGCTGGTACGACCCGGCGCCTATCTCTGTCGCATTGAACTAGGCGCTGATGCCGGCGAAGATACCGTCCTGCGCACCATCGCCGTGGCCTACTGAGATCCTGGGTGGGACTGCGGATGATACAGGCGGCTCGCTCACGGTCTTCAACAAGACAGGCGAGGGCATCGTCCAGCTGTGCGCTGACGAGTACGGCAACGGCGTGGTCAGTGCCTTCAACCGCAAGCGCATTGATGTAGTTTCCATGTCAGCCAATCATAAAGGAGACGGTGTGGAAAAGCGTTGATGGATGGTCTCAGGCTCCTTTTTGAAGGCTGGCGCGATAGTGGCATCCGCCTGATCGGCACCTTTGGAAATGCCGCACACACACCCGGTGGTTTTGCGCACTATGCCATATTCGAAGTCGACTCGGTTGACATGGTTGGCAAAATGGACCGTGATTTTATGTCGGCAGATTGGAGTCAT
>JAYYUU010000325.1:0-6886 GCA_036343835.1 Candidatus Latescibacterota bacterium
GCTCACGGGGAATACCCCAAGACGGCCCTCGGTCGTGTGAGTTGTAAGCGGTGAATAACCCCCACAACATAGAGCAGAAGAAAGGCTACGTATATCCACCACCGCAGCGTAGGGGAGGGGGTCTGCCGGAGGGCAAAATTATAGCAAGGCCTTTGACTGAAGTCTAGCGCCCCCTCCCGCCCGTGTCTTAAGGCGACCGTTCAGGGAGCGACGCTGCGACGACGCTGCGCAAACTCGCCGGGCCGGCCGATTTTGACCCGGAGGCAGACCCCCTCCCCCAAGCGTGAGACGCACCCCGCCCCCGAAAATAAAACACCAAACACACCATCACCTAGCAAAAAAGAAAGGAACTCACCATGAGCCTGTTTTCACTCGAAGGAAAAGTAGCCCTCGTCACCGGTGCCGGTCGCGGCATCGGCCGCGGTGTCGCCGAGGGCATGGGCGCCGCCGGCGCCACCGTCGTCTGTTCGGCCCGCACCCGCAGCCAGCTCGACGAAGCCGTCGCCGCCATTGAAGCGGCAGGCGGCAAGGCCCTGGCCGTCGAAATGGACATGTCCGATCTCGGCGCAATGACCGCCGCCATCGCCGCCATCGTCGCACAATGCGGCCAAATCGACATCCTCTTCAACAACGCCGGCATGAATATCCGCCAGCCCATCGTCGAGGTCACCGAGGAAAACTACGACCAGATCATGTCGGTCAACCTCAAGGGACTCTACTTTCTCAGCCAGAAAGTCGCCCAGCACATGATCGACCGCGGCGCGGGCGGCAAAATCATCAATATCGGCTCGCTGACCACCGGTTATGCGCTGGCCAAAGTCTCGGTCTACACCGCCACCAAAGGCGCCGTCGGCCAGCTCACCAAGGGCCAGGCCGTCGAATTCGGCCCCCACAATATCCAGGTCAACGCCATCTGCCCCGGATTTATTCTCACCTCGCTGACCGAGAAAATGTGGGCCGATGAGACCATGCGCACCTGGGGCGAACAGCGCGTCGCGCTCAACCGCCTCGGCACACCCGAAGACCTGGTCGGCACCGCCGTCTTCCTCGCTGCAGCGGCCTCCGACTACGTCAGCGGACAGTGCATCTACGTCGATGGCGGCTTTATGGCGGGCGACGATTGGCCCTTACCGCCGGTGGCCGGTGGCAAATAAGCACCCGAAAAAATCGACCGTCCTCGAACAACGCAGGCTGCTCGAGGACGGTCGTGCTCCGCCACGAGCGGCGCGATGGCTCACTGAGCCCGCCCTTGAGCCGCCTCAACCTCGAACAGGGCAATGGCGAACGCCGCACTGCTCTACAAACCCTTTAGCGATCAGGTGGTGCTGGTGCACCAGTTTCGCTACCCGACCTGGGTGCGGCAAGGACCGGGGCGAGATCGTCGACGCCAATACCCCGATCGTCCTAATGTGGCTCAGGGCGCAGCGGGGAGCTTAAAGACACTGCGGCTTTGCGCTATAACTCCACTTGGGATATAATTCTGGTAGACTTAACTATTCCCACCTCTAGCTAGGAGTCATCGGCATGTCCGAAGTATACGAGCCCCATCCTGCTGCCCGGGACCGGGCCCATATCAGCAGTATGGAGGCCTACCGGCAGGAGTACCAGCGCTCGATCACCGACCCCGAGGCATTCTGGGCCGAAAAGGCTGAGGCGTTCCACTGGTACAAGAAATGGGACACCGTCCGTTCCTACAACTACGATATGGATCAGGGGCCCATCTCAATTGAGTGGTTTGCAGGCGGTAAGACCAATATCGTCTACAACTGCATCGACCGGCACCTCGAATCCAGGGGCGACCAGATCGCCATCATCTGGGAGGGCAACGAGCCGGGCGAAGACGCCACCCTGACCTACAAAGAATTGCACGAACAGGTCGGCAAATTCGCCAATGTGCTCAAGTCGCGCGGCGTCCAAAAGGGCGATCGCGTCTCGATCTACCTGCCGATGGTGCCCGAACTGGCCGTGGCCATGCTGGCCTGCGCCCGCATCGGCGCGGTCCACTCGATTGTCTTCGGCGGCTTCTCCGCCGACTCGCTCGCCGACCGCATCGTCGACTCCACCTGCACCACCCTCATCACCTGCAATGGCACCCACCGCGGCGACAAGCCGGTGCTGATGAAACCGGTTGCCGACCAGGCGATGGCCGATGCCGACGCGCAGATGGAGCCCGACGTCGAGACCTGCATCGTCGTCGAGCGGGTCAACGCCAAAGGCGACTTCGACGTAGCGATGCAGGAGGGCCGCGACTGCTGGTGGCACGACCTGATGGCCGACGCCGACGCCGACTGCCCCTGCGCAGAGATGGACGCCGAAGATCCGCTATTCATCCTCTACACCTCCGGCTCCACCGGCAAACCCAAGGGCGTACAGCACACCGTCGGCGGCTATATGGTCTACACCACCACCACCCACAAATACGTCTTTGACTACCACGACGGCGACATCTACTTCTGCGCCGCCGACATCGGCTGGGTCACCGGCCACTCCTATATCGTCTACGGCCCAATGGGCAATGGCGCCACCACCCTGATGTTCGAGGCCATCCCCACCTACCCCAACCCCGACCGCTACTGGCAAACCATCGAGAAGTGGCAGGTCAACCAGTTCTACACCGCCCCCACCGCCATCCGCGCCATCGCCGCCGCCGGCGAGCAATGGCCCAGTAAATACGAAATGTCCTCGCTGCGCCTGCTGGGTACCGTCGGCGAGCCGATCAACCCCGAGGCCTGGCGCTGGTACCACACAAACGCCGGTAAGGAGCGCTGCCCCATCGTCGACACCTGGTGGCAGACCGAGACCGGCGGCATCCTCATCACCCCACTGCCCGGCGCCACCCCGACCAAACCCGGCTCGGCCACCTTCCCCTTCTTCGGCATCGAGCCGATCGTGATCGAGCCCGAGCAGGGCACCGTAATCGAGGGCAACGACGTCGCCGGCGTACTGGCCATCCGCGCCCCCTGGCCGGGGCAGATGCGCACCATCTACGGCGATCACCAGCGTTTCGAAAGCACCTATTTCCAGCAGTATAAGGGCTATTACTTCACCGGCGATGGCTGCCGCAGGGATGAGGACGGCTACTACTGGATCACCGGTCGCGTCGACGACGTCATCAATGTCTCCGGCCACCGCATGGGCACCGCCGAGGTCGAGAGCGCCCTGGTGCTCCACGCCAAGGTCGCCGAGGCGGCGGTCGTCGGCTTCCCGCACGATATCAAGGGCGAGGGCATCTACGCCTATGTCACCCTTAACATCGGCGAAGAATACACCGACGAGTTGAGGGATGAGCTCAAAAAACAGGTGCGCACGGTGATCGGCCCCATCGCCACGCCCGACGCCATCCACTGGGCACCGGGGCTGCCCAAGACCCGCTCGGGCAAGATCATGCGCCGCATCCTGCGCAAGATCGCCACCGACGAGACCGACTCCATCGGCGATACCTCGACCCTGGCCGACCCGGCCGTCGTCGATCAGCTCATCGCCAATAAGTAGCGCTTCGGCGCAATTACAATTGAGGACCGGCGGGACGGACTCGATCCCGCCGGCCCTTTATTTTTGAGGTCCCCTGTGACGATTCGCTTCGACGCTGCACTCACCCGCGATTTCGCCCGCTCCATAAGCCGCGAATGGCTCGAGACCAATGGCCTGGGCGGCTGGGCCTCCTCCACCATCAGCGGCGCCCACACCCGGCGCTACCACGGCCTGCTAGTCGTCGCCACCCACCCGCCGGTAGGCCGGATGGTTTTACTATCGCGCCTCGACGAAACCCTGATCCCCGACCACGTATCGGGGATCGGCGCATCGCATCGCAATGCAGCTCCCCGCATCGAATTGGGTTGCGCCCTCTTTCCCGGCGCCATCCACCCCCGGGGCTACGAACTGCTTTCCTCCTTCGCCCTCGACCCCGTGCCGACCTGGACCTATGGCAATGGCGAGTTCACCCTGCGCAAACGCCTCGCCCTGCTCGACGGCGCACACGCCCTCGCCATCACCTACGAGTTGGAGCGCGCCCCCGGCCCGCTCCAACTCGAACTGCGCCCCTTTTTCGCCGGCCGCGCCTACCACCACCTGATGCAGGCCAACGACGGCATCGCCCACACCGCCGACTGCGCCGCCGACACCCTATCCTACCAGCCCTATCCCGACCAGCCCACCATCCACATCCACGCCCCTGGTGCCAACTGGGAGGCCGATCCCAACTGGTTCTACAATTTCCAGTACCCGCGCGAAGAGGAGCGCGGTCTCGACATGAGCGAAGACCTCTTCACCCCGGGGCGGCTGCGCCTGCGGCTCGCACCGGGCACAATGGTGGGCATCGTCGCCGCCGACGAAAATTCTGCCGACCCCAACCCCGCCGCGCTGCTCGCCGCCGAAATCGACCGCCGCCAGCGCATCACTCTGCCCGCGCCCATCGCCACCGACCCGCTGCTCGCGCAATTGGCCCGCGCCGCCGATCAATTCCTGGTCCGCCGCGGCGACGGGTTCCACACCATTCTCGCCGGCTATCACTGGTTCACCGACTGGGGCCGCGACACCATGATCGCCCTGCCGGGCATTTGCCTGGTTACCGACCGCCACGCCGAGGCCAAAAGCATCTTCCGCGCCTTCGCCGCCCACGTCAGCGAGGGGATGATCCCCAACCGCTTCCCCGACATCGGCGAGGAGCCCGAATACAATACCGTCGACGCAACGCTGTGGTTTTTTACCGCGCTCTACAAATATCTGCGCTACACCGACGACTACGCCTTCGCCCGCGAGCTGTGGCCCACGCTCAAAGACATCATCGCCTGGCACCAGCGCGGCACCCGCTTTCAAATCGCCGTCGACGCCGACGGCCTGCTCTCCGCCGGTGAGGAGGGAGTGCAACTGACCTGGATGGACGCCAAGGTCGACGACTGGGTGGTGACGCCGCGCATCGGCAAAGCCGTCGAAATCAACGCGCTGTGGTACAACGCGCTCAGAATCATGGAGCACCTGGCGACGGAATTCGGCGAGCAAACCCATTACGGCGAAAATGCCGCAATGGTGCACACCGCTTTCAACGCCCAATTCTGGAACGCAGACCTCGGCTGCCTCTACGACCTCGTCACCCCCGACGGCCCCGACCCCGCGATCCGCCCCAACCAGCTCTTCGCCCTCTCGCTGCCCTTCCCTTTAGTAGCCGGCGAACGCGCGCGCCAGGTCCTGGCCATCGCCACCGAGCACCTCCTGACCCCCCGCGGTCTGCGCAGCCTCTCGCCCGCAGACCCCGCCTACCGCGCCCGCTACCACGGCGGTCCCTATGAACGCGACGGCGCCTATCACCAGGGCATCGTCTGGGGCTGGCTGATCGGCCCCTATCTCACCGCGCTTTGCCGCATCCACGGCGCCGAAGGACAGCAGCGCGGTCGGGCCATCATCGCAGGCTGCGCCGACCATCTGCGCGAGGTGGGCCTGGGCTCAATCTCCGAAATCTTCGCCGCCGAGCCGCCCTTCGCCCCCCGCGGCTGTATGGCCCAGGCCTGGAGCGTGGCCGAATTGTTGCGGGCGGGATTTGAAGACGTGCTGGGGCAGGGGCCGGGATAAGAAGCCGTCTTAACATTCCGGCTGATCCGCAGAAGGCCGAATTAGAGCATGCGGTCAACCCCAAGCGCGAGCGAGCCTTACCCACAGTCGGCGCAGCCGCGCGACGGCCAGCAGGGGTTGCTAAGGTTGATGGCATGTGGCTTGAAACCGAGAGAGTGCTACCTGCGGAGGCTGCAACGACAATACTTGCAGGGGAGAAAATATGACGACCAATGAAATACTCGCGCACCTGATCGACCGCTCCCCCTGGGTCGATCCCGCCCGGACAGTGGACACCGTCAAGTTCGGCGACGGCGACAAAGCCGTCGAGACCGTCGCGGTCTGCTGGTACCCCTCGCTGGCCAACCTGCGCCAGGCAGTCCAACTCGGCTGCGACCTGCTCCTCACCCACGAACCCACCTGGTGGGATCACTTCGACCGCCCCGGCGGCTGGCGCACCGAGGGCCCGGGACTTGAAAAAACGCGCTTGCTGGAAGAATCGGAAATGGTCGTCGCCCGGCTGCACGACACCTGGGACAACTGGCCCGAAATCGGCATCCGCGACTCGCTGGCCCAGGGACTGGACTTTAGCCGCTTCGTCGGCGAAGACCCGACGCGCTGGCACGCGACCTATGAAGTCCCCGAGCAAAGCTTATGCGACTTCGCCCGCTATATCGCGCAAAAAGTGCGCCCCCTGGGCGAGGATTCGGTGCAGGTGATCGGCGACCCCGAGATGACGGTGAAGCGCCCCTCGATCGGCGTCGGGTGCGGTGGCCCCCACGAGGACATGATCGCCCTAGGCAGCGATGTGCTGATTATGTGCTTTGACGGCGCATCGTATTGGAGCGCGCGGGAGCGCTTCGCCGAACAGGGCGTGGGCGTCATCACGCTCGAACACGGCACCACCGAAATGTGGGGCATCGAATCGCTGGCCCACTATATCGGTGCGACGTGGCCCACCTTGGCAGTGCACTACCTGGACCAGCACTGGCGCGCCTGGCACGTCAGTGCTGATGGAGCAACCGCTTAGAACCCATCCCTCCGAACTCCCTCAAACCCTCCACACCTGACTCTCAGCCGAGAGCGCCAAACGCCTGTATATCGACGGCGGCATCACCATTCAGCGCTTCCTAGCCGCCGGCCTCATAAACGACCTGACCATCACCCTCATCCCCACCCTCTTGGGCGAGGGCATCCCCTTATTCGGATCCCTGCTGGAGGATATTACCCAGACCCACACAGAAACCCTATCTTACCCCTTCGGCTTTGTCCAACTAAACTACGAGATATCATAAACCAGCCTTTATTCGCGAATTTACCAGAGGTCTGCTCGAGAGTATTC
>JAYYUU010000326.1:0-5354 GCA_036343835.1 Candidatus Latescibacterota bacterium
CGCCCGCACAGCAATCGCCCTAACCTGGGACAAACGGACATCGCAGAATAGCTTATATTCCCTCGCGAACTCAACCAAGATCCAATACCATGCCATCCCCAACCCGTCCCGACGAAGAAGTCCGCCGCCGCTTCTGGACCGAGCACATGGAGCGCAGCCACCACCTGCTGCAGGCCATGACCCAATACCAGACCGTCGAATCCGGCGAGGGCTTCGCCTCGATCCCCGATGCGGCGGATACCGCCGGCGTCGAAATGCTCTTCGCCACTGGCAAAATCGCCGGCGACCTCGACCGCATCTTCCACATTCGCAAGCGCCTGATCCCCGATCTTCTCGCCATCGCCCGCGACATGCGCGAGCGCGGTTGGCTGCTCAAAGTCGAAGACGGCTACCGCACCCAAGAGATGCAGACCCAACTCGGCCAGAAACCCGCAGTCTTCGATATGATCGTCGGGAGTTGTCGCTGGGAACTCGGCGGCGAGACCCCGCCCTTAGACTTGATCCGTCGCCGCTCGACCTGCCTGGTCGCCAATTACCCCAATCGCGGCACCCACACCATGGGCGCCGCCGTTGACATCTCGGTCTTTGGCCTCGACGACGGCGCAGAAATATGGCGCGGCAAGCCCTATCTCGAAATGAGCGAGTACACCCCGATGGACTCGCCCTTTATCTCCCCCGCAGAACGGCAAAACCGCCGCGAGATCACCGCGCTGATGGAGCGCCATGGCTTTTTGCACTACCCCGGCGAATTCTGGCACTACAACAAAGGCGATGCCCTCTACCACCACATGGCCAAAACCGGCCAGCCGGCCCCCTACGGCCCCGTGCACTGGGATCCGGCCACCAATCAGGTCACCCCCTACGACGATGTCAGCTCGCCGCTGACCCCACCCGCAGCAATGGCCGCCCATCTCGACGCCGCTCTCGCGCGCCTCGATCGCGCAGAATAAAAGGACTGCCCCATGGAAAACGCACAGACCGCCCCGACCACCAGCCAGCCCCCCTGCCCCATAGACTTAGCCGACTCGCCACTCGTCGCAGCCTACTGCCGCAAAACCGCCACCTCGATCGAACTCGCCAAAAGGGCGCGCAATATCTTCCCCACCGGCATCACCCACGACGCCCGCTATATCGAGCCCCACGGCATCTACGTCACCCGCGCCGACGGCGGGCGCAAATGGGATGTCGACGGCCACGAATACGTCGACTATGCCGGCGGCCACGGCGCCCTGCTCTTGGGCCACAACCATCCCGCCGTCTTGGCGGCCGTGCGCGAGCAACTCGGCAAAGGCATCCACTACGGCGCCAGCCACAAACTCGAGCTCGAATGGGGCGAGCGCATCCAACAACTCGTCCCCTGCGCCGAAAGCGTCCGCTTCAACAACTCGGGCACCGAGGCCACCATGCTCGCCTTGCGACTGGCCAGGGCGTATACCGACCGCGAGAAAATCCTGCGCTTCACCGGCCACTTCCACGGCTGGCACGACTATGTCGCGGGCGGCTTTCTCAACCACCACGACGGCACTCCGCCGCGCGGCGTACCGGAAGGCACCGCCGCGGCCATGCTCCACGCGCCGGCCAACGACCTCGCAGCCACCACCCAGATTCTCCGCGAGTCAGGGGATGTCGCCGCGATCATCATCGAGCCCACTGGCTCGACCTGGGGCCAGGTGCCGGTCCAACCCGCCTTTTTACAGGGGCTGCGCGACCTGGCCACCGCAACCGGGACGGTGCTGATCTTCGACGAGGTCATCTGCGGTTTCCGCTGCTCCAGAGGTGGCGCCCAGCAGGCCTTGGGTATCACGCCCGATATGACGACCCTGGGCAAGATCGTCACCGGCGGCATGCCCGGCGCTGCCGTCGTCGGTCGCCGCGATATCCTCGCCGGGATGGACTTCCGCCACATGGCCCAGGACGGCGAGGAAAAAATCTTCCACATGGGGACCTTCAACGCCGTCCCCGCCACCTGCGCGGCCGGAATCGCCGCGCTCGACATCGTGCGCGACACCGAGATTTGCCAGCAAGCCATCGACTATGGCAATGCATTGATCGCGGAATTAAACGAGACGTTTACTGCGGAGGGGGTGGCCTGGATCGCCTATGGCACCTTCGGGGGCTTCCACGTCTTCCTCAACCCACGCGGGCTAGCCACCAGCCGCGAGCGCATCGAAGCTGGCGAGCACGACTACCAGACCATCAAAGCACCGGGCGACCCCGCGCTGGCGATGAAGGTCCGCCTCGGGGTCCTGCTGCACGGCGTCGATATCCAGGGCTGGCCCGGCTCGCCGGTTTCCGCCGCCCACAACGACGAAGACCGGGCACGGACCGTCGACGCCTTCCGCCAGACGATCCGCCTGTTGCGCGCAGAGGGAGCCCTCGACTAGCAGTGGTCGCATTCGTTTTCATGGATCTTTTGCCGGGATTAGAGACTCATCTTTCGGCGCAGTTCCTGACTATAGTGCTCCATTAAACTGGAACGAGTGATGATCCCCGCCAGTCGATCATTAGGCGTATTGTCGACGACCGGCAGATGGTGAATCTCGCTCTGAGTGAACACATTGAGCGCCTCCAGCAGCGAAGCGTCCGCCTTGACCACAGGCGGATCGTCCTGCATCAAATCGACGGCGATGAGCATGGAATAGAGATCGTCTCGCATCATCACCGAACGGACGTCTTGAAAACTCACCACCCCATAGGACCTGATCGTCGTCGATGACGGGATAGTCACTCAGATCGCTCTGCTGTAGGAGACGAGTTATCTCCCCCAGGGATGTACTCTGCTTAATGGCGATGAACTCCGTACTCAGGATGTTGCGCACCTGGGCGGATTCGAGAATGGACATATCGATCCCCTGGGATATGCGCAGGCCACGGCGAGAAAGTTTGAGTGCGTAGATCGAATCGGATTCGATCCACTTGGCGATGAGTGTGCTGATAGTGGTGGCCAGCATCAGGGGAAGGAGATATGGATGGCCCAGCCATGCTGCTCCCCGTTCTTAGGAAGAGGTGGCGAAAGGTGCCGATCAACCAGCGGAAGACCACCGCTCCCAGGCCGCTTCCGAGGCCAACCAGCATCGCCAGAATGATGAGGAAATGGGTTTCACTTAAGTATTGGCCGCCCCAGATCCCAGCTGGCGCACGGCTTTGGTCAGCGGGCTGCCGATAGCACTTTCTTGGGAGGAGGAAACTTCGTCAGCGTTCATGCCACTCCTTCGTTGGGGAAACACGGCGTTTCGCTCCTGCAGAGCAGGATACCGCCTACCCGAACGCCTGAACGAGCCAGCCCATAGCGGACAAGAGCTTCCCCTACCTAAACCCATATTTGAGCCAATGGGGATCTCCCCAAAAAAGAGCTCACTGTCAAGATTGTGGACCTAGCCTTCGTTCCTCAACGCAAGAGCGTCATCTTCCCCATCGCGACAAAATCCGCCGTGGCCATTCTATATAAATAGACCCCACTCGCCACCGACCGGCCCTCCCCATCGACGCCATTCCACTGCGCGATATGCCGTCCCGCCACTCCAATCCCATCCACCAGGTTCCGCACCCGTTGCCCGGCCATATCGTAGATCGCGATCTGCACCGGTCCCGCTGCGGGCAATTCGTAGCGGATCGTCGTCGCGGCATTAAAGGGATTGGGATAATTCGGTCGCAAGCTCGCGACCTGGGGCAATGGCTCGTCGCCAAAAAGCGCCCGTGTCGTCGCCGGCCCCGCGATGTGCATATCGTCAAACCAGAAGGTGATGCCCGCCAGATCGCGATCCTCGGCGACGATATCGAAGCGGTCGATTGCCCGCCAGTCAAACGCCCCGATGGGATTGAACCACCCATTCTCCCAGGCCCCGTGTTCGGCGAAATCGCCCAGGGGAATGCGCAGCTTATGCCACTCGCCATCCCAAGATGCCAGGTCCTCATCCACCCTGAAGCGCATCCGCCAGGGATGGTCCTCCGGATTTTGCGCGTCGGTGTCGACCAAGCGCATATCAAACGAGGTCCCCGGCGAATCGCCCCGCACCCAAAATTCAACCGCATAATCAGCCGCCAACACCGACAGATCCTTGATCGGTCTAAAATCAAAGCCCACATAATCGTATTGCCCGACCCCGGTCCAGCGCAGACAATAGCGACCAACCGCCGGATCCTCCTCCGAGTAGTAGTCGATCTGCCCCGACCCGGCAGCGCTGGACTCGGCAATCGCCGGCCCGATAAAATCTCCGTAGAGCGCAAAGCCCTCCCGCTCCGGCTCGAGCACGAATTCGCGCTGCGGCGGCACGACCAATCCCAGCGCCTCGAGCAACGACCCATTCAAATCGAAATCGAACAACTCGCTCGTCCCCCGCTCAAACAACCCAAACCCACCCCGATAATCCCAAATCGTCCAGGCGATCCCCCGCTGCTCCAAAAGCCGCCGCACCGTTTCGTACCAAAACACCCGATCCCCATTATCGCTATTGGGGATATAAGTCCCGAACTCCCCGCAAAAGAGCGGCACGCCGCGCTGCTCCTTAAACGCCGCGGCGATATCGACCAACTCCTGCACCTTAGCTATCGTCCCCTCCCGCCCATAACTCCCCAGCGCCCCCCCCACCCAACTGCCTACCAATTCCGCAGGCACCTGGGGCATGCGGGCAGCATCAAATGGAAAGGGCACCCCCCCCAGCGGCACCATCGACGGCGTGACCCAACTCGCGCCCTGATGGGTAAAGACAAAGGGATCGTAAAAGTGGAAGGTATAGACCAGATTGTCATCGGCGTAGACGGGCATCCGCTGCAAATTGCGATAACTATTCCACTCCGCCGGCCCAACGACAATCGCGTGCCGACGGTCGACTGAGCGAATCGCCACAATCACCTGCCCCTGAATCTCATTCCAGGTCGCGGCGACGATCCCATGCGGCTCGTTGAGCACCTCGTAGTAGAGCCGCGCCGGATGATCGGCAAAATGCCCCGCCACCTGCCTCCACACCGGCACCAGCACCTGCCCGATCTCCACCGAGGTACTCCCCGCCGGATCAAAACTGTGATTGTCCAAAATCAAATGCAGCCCCAACTCATCCGCCCAATCGACGATCTGATCCAAAAAGAAAAACAATAGCGGATCCACCCGATAATCCGGCGCTTCCCCCACCATCGCATGCAAATTAATCGGCAATCGCACCACATCGCACCCCAACCCCTGAATCTGCACCAAATCCTCCCGCCCAAACCGAGTAAACTGCACCTGCCGCGCGCTCCCCACCTGCAACCATCCCGTCAAATTAACCCCCCGACGAAACGGAGCACCCTCACTCCACCCCTCAACAACCAAACACAGGACCAGGACAATTACTTTATACACCAACTCCCTTTCTATA
>JAYYUU010000327.1:0-5427 GCA_036343835.1 Candidatus Latescibacterota bacterium
GAGCCCGTGAACGGTTACCTAAGATCTTTGATGGCATACCGAATATTATATGGAATATGCCAGCCACAGCAGGCAAAGGGGTGCGGGGCGATGCTCCTATTGACACCCCTTCCCTTTCCGAGCCATTTTCCCGTCCATGACTCCACTGGCCCGCCTGACCCTCTCCCTGCTGCTATTAGCAGTGTGGACCCTGGTCGGCACCCTCACCTACGCGCGTCTCGGAGACTGGACTTTCCACGAAGCGCGGTATCTGTCCGTCATCGCCATGAGCACCGTGGGCTTTGGGGAAGTGCGGCAACTCTCGCCCGAAGGCCAGCTCTTCACCATCGGCTATCTCGCGGTTCGCAGCGCTCCGATATCGCAGGTCGCTGCGGTGTCGCCCGCAATCCGCCCGCTACTCCCCCTGGCCCAACGCGCGGACTTTGGCCTCCACCTCGGCAGACCAGCCAGCCATCGCTTCAACGACGCGCCCCTGGCGATCTACGATAAATGACAGCGGGATAAAGACCTGCTCCCCGGCGAAGATCTGGGTAAAAACCGTTTCGTCGGCGGTAAACACCGGATAGTTGACGCCTAGCCGCTTGAGAAAACGCGGCACCTTGCCCACCGCCTGGCCCATGTCCAGGCTGATGCCCACTACCTCGATTCCGTCCGCCGCCAACGAGGCGGAGAGCGCCTCCAACTCGGGCATTTCTTTGAGACAGGGACCGCAATGGGTGGCCCACAGATTGACCAGATAGCTGCGGTCGTCGCGGCGATACTCGGCAAAACTCGTCTGCGCCCCATCCAGGCCCACGAGCGCCACATCCGGAAATAGGCCGCCCGACTCCACGGCCAACGACGCCCAGAGCGCCTCCTCCGCGCCCGTCGGATCGGGCAGCGAGGCGACCGCCAATTCGCGGTGCTGCAACTCCACCTCACCCTCCGTTATCCGCACCGTGCTACCCGCCGCCACCGACCCGAAGCGCTGCCGCCTTCCCGAGGGCCAACGCACTTCCAGCCACTCGGCGGCCGAGTCTCCACCTAGCCCAAAGAGCAAACGGGGATCGCTCTGCGATACGAATCCATTGCCACCGGCCTTTATTTTACTCAGCACGCCCTGCGAGGTTTTGACCCGCACTTCCGCTCCCCAAGCCTCGGGGCCGCTCTCCGCGCCTGCGAGTGCCACCCGCACCCAGTTGGCCCGCTGGCCCACCTCGTTGCGGAACAGATAGTGCACCTGCCCCTGCAATGCCGTCAGAAAGATATCGTAGTCGCCATCGTTGTCGAAGTCGGCATAGGCGGCACCGCGACCATCGCCGACCGAGTCGAGACCCGAAAGACCGGAAATATCCAGATACTGGCCACCTTGATTTAGGTAGAGCTTGTCGCGCTCGAAACCGCTGAAGGAAAAACCCTCGGCGAAAATCTTACTCATGTGGTCGCTCTGATAGACCGGGTTGCCCGCATCTTCACCGCCCGTTGACGACGCCAGCACGTGGCGCCAGAACAAGCTTCAGGTATCCTTGAGCGACTTGCCCGAAATAAAGCCATTGGGCGCGTGCAGATCCTCCCAGCCATCGTTGTCGAAGTCGACGAAGCCGCCGCCAAAGGCCCAGCCCGCCCCAAAGGGCCCCACCGCCTGACTGACGTCCTCGAACTGACCTCCTCCGACATTGCGAAAGAGGGTATTGCCCGCCGCCAGCTTATTGAGCACCCGGGTCTGATCCATTTGCGTCGCCGCGTCGGGGAAGAGGCGTTGGAGGATCCTATTGCCCGCCGTCGATGACATATTGGTCACGTGCAAATCCAAATGCCCGTCGTTGTCGAAATCGCCAAAGGACGCGCCCATGCCATTGCCCGGATCGCTTAGGCCCAGCTCCCCCGCGGCATCAACGAAGACCGCTCCGTCGTTGCGATAGTAGCCATTCTCACCGAAGTCATTGGCCACGTAGAGGTCCGGATCCCCATCCTCGTCCACATCGGCGAAGACCGCCGCATAACTCCAGCGACTGTCGGCCACTCCCCTGCTCGCCGCTGCTTCGGCAAAGGTTCCATCGCCGCGATTGACAAAGAGCAAATTGGGTGTGCCATTGGTAGCCTGCGACCACGAGTTGGGCATAATGGTGCCGTATTGATTGTATGAAGACACGTAGATATCCGCCCAGCCGTCCTGGTCGATATCGGCGGCGGCGGCGCTATAACCCTGGGCCGGATAGGCCACACCCGCCTCTTGCGACACGTCGATGAAATCCGGCGCTCCATCCGGCCGCAGGCGATTGTCGAAGAGCAGTTGAAAACCCGGCGTCGCCAAAAAGAGGTCGACATCGCCGTCGTTGTCCCGGTCGAGAAACAAAGGTCCATTGGCCGGCGGCGAGAACTGCACCCCGGCGTCAGCCGCTCGATCCGCAAAGGTGCCATCCCCCTGATTTAGATAGAGGAAATTCTGCCCCGGCCCAGTCGCCAGCGCATCCACCCAGCCATCCTGGTCCACATCGGCGACGGCGATCCCGTGGGCCATAAACGCCTGATTCCCCGGCTGGCCAAAGCGCGGAACTACGCGATAGACCCCCGCCGGCCGCGCCACCTCGCTGAAGAGCTCGAACCGGGCCACGCGCGCCGCGTATTTTTTGAGATCGAAATAGTCGATTGACCAGCGTTCCTCCGCGCCCAATACCGCCTCCAGATGCGCCTTGGCTTCGACCCACTGACGCCGCCCAGCTGGGTCTCGGCCGACGAGGGCCAAGTAGACGAGGGCGGCGGCGCGCACTACCTGCCCTTCCTCGAAGTGGGCCTGCTTGACCTTGAAGCGCACGTCCTCAATCGCGGCAAACTGCACCAGATAACGCCGCCAATCCTCGACCCACCCCGCGCGCCCCGACACCCGGGCTCCAGCCAGGGTATCCCAGACGGCCACCCAGGTGCCCTGGGGCCGGGGCTCGCCCACGTGCACAGGTAATCCCCAGGCCTCCAGGTCAGCAGCGGCATGGGCCGCCATCCCATCTACCTCGCGGTCCAGGACCAATAGCGATAGGTCGTGCAGCTGATTGGCCAGCGACTCCGTATAGCCCTCCACCTGCTCTACGGCAGCCTGATCGAGCTCTTCGCCATAGAGCGGCCCCCAGCCCAATAGCAGGGCACAGAGCAGCGCCTTGCCCATCACCTCAGCTAGCGATCCCCGCAGCCAGGCACCCTTATCCTTGTTCGCTTTGCCCATTAGGGACGGCGATAGATTATTTTTCTTATCGCGCACAATGCTCATCAAACAACTCCCACTAATAGAAAGTGTATCCACTAGAATAGAGGGTAAAGTGCCATTTCCTGCAACTCCTAAAGCAATATCTGACGGTGTGATCACGAGGCGTGAATTGCCCCGAGCTTGCTAACTTTATCCATCCCGCACCCGGGCGGAAATTTAGCTAGCCGAATCCACTTGCTCAACTTCAATGGCAAACCATTTATAAAACGCCGGCAACACCAGTAGCGTCAGTAGCGTCGAGGTCACCAAGCCGCCAATCACCACCGTCGCGAGAGGTCGCTGTACTTCGCTGCCCGTACCGCTGGAAAAGAGCAATGGAATCAGCCCCAGCGCCGTAGTCAACGCCGTCATCAGCACCGGACGCACGCGCAAACAAGCTCCCTTGACCGAAGCTTCATCTATGGATATGCCCTCGCGCAAGAGCTGGTTGAAATAGGTGACCAGCACCATTCCATTCTCTAGGGCGATGCCGAATAAGGCGATAAAACCAACCGAAGCCGGCACCGACAGATTTTGGCCCGTCAACCACAATCCGACCACCCCGCCGACCAGGGCCAGCGGGATATTGAGCAAGATCAATACCGCGTTTTTTACCGAGTTAAAACTGGAAAATAGGAGCAAGAAGAGCACCAATAACGTGATGGGAATGACCAGCGCCAGCCGTTTATTGGCCTCCTGTTGCAAGCGAAACTGCCCGCCCCAACTCACCAGATAACCCGGGGGCAATTCCACCTCGTCGTCAATCGCCTGCTGCGCCGCTTCGACAAACGACACAATATCGCGCCCGCTGACATTGCACTGCACCGCGATAAATCGCTGGCCATTCACCCGGGTGATCTGCCGCGGCCCGACGATCTCTTCGATCTGCGCCAGTTGCCCCAAGGGCACTTTGATTCCATCGGGTCCCTGGACCAGGATCTGGGCTATGGCCTCGGGCGTAGCTCGGTACTCGGGCGCGTAGCGAACGAGGATATCAAAGCGCCGTACGCCCGCAAAGACAGCCCCGGCGGTGGCTCCGCCAACGGCGGCCCGAATTACCTCCTGTGCATCGGCCACATTGATTCCATAACGCGCGATCGCCTGCCGGTCGATTCGCATCAGCAACTGCGGCGTCCCCGCTACCTGGTCCACCTGCACATCTGTGGCCCCTGCCACTGCATTGACCGCGAGGGCGATTTCGTCGGCCTTTTGCACCAGCAGGTCCAGATCGTCCCCGAATAATTTGATCGCCAATTCGGCGCGCACGCCTTCCAGCAATTCGTCGACATTCATGGCGATGGGCTGGGTGAAATTGGTCAACACTCCGGGTATTTCACCTAAGTCCTCGCGAATCACATCTTGCAACTCCTCCTGGCTTGCAGCTGCACGCCATTGCTCCCTGGGCT
Organism: Candidatus Latescibacterota bacterium; assembly: GCA_036343835.1. Lineage (GTDB taxonomy): Bacteria > Latescibacterota > UBA2968 > UBA8231 > UBA8231. The sequence continues at coordinate 4,624 of JAYYUU010000327.1, forward strand.
TGAGCAGGATGTACATCTCCGCGCTATTGATCGGATCCGTATGCGCGCCGACTTCACCCCGACCGATCCGCGAAACGACGCCGGTAATCTCAGCTATCTGCATCAGGCGCTGTTCGACCAGGGTCGTCAAGCGCGTGCTCTCGCCAAGCGAAATCGAGGGGGCCATCGTCAGCCGCAGCACCATCGTCCCCTCCTGCAACTCCGGCGTAAACTCCGCGCCCAAGCGGGGAAAGATCGCGAAACCTACGACCAGCAAGCCGACCCCCAGCACCATCGCCCGCCGCCGCTGTGCGACAAAGCCTTCTACCAGTGGCCCATACCACTGCAATAACCACTGCACGGCCCACCCTGCTCGTTGCGCGTCAGCATGCGCTTTGGGCGAACGCATCACAATACGCGATAGCATCGGCGCGACAAATAGGGCAAAGACCAGCGATCCCAACATCGCCAGCGCCACGGTATAGGCCAATGGCCGGAAGGTCTTGCCCTCGACGCCTTGCAGGGTGAAGAGCGGCAAGAACACGATGATAATGATGGAGATGGCGAAGGCGATTGGCCGACCCACTTCGACACAGGCCCGCGCCACGACCTGCACTCGCGATTCACCGGGCGCGGCACTGCGCAACATCCGATCTACATTCTCCACCATCACAATGGTGCCATCCACCATCATCCCAATCGCGATCGCCAGGCCGCCCAGCGACATAAGATTGGCCGAAATGCCAAAGTAATTCATCCACAAAGTGGCAAAGAGCACCGAAAAAGGGATGGACAAGCCGACGACCAGACTGGGGCGAAAACCAC
>JAYYUU010000328.1:0-9171 GCA_036343835.1 Candidatus Latescibacterota bacterium
GCCCTGACCCAAATCAACGCGACCGCCGCGGCCAAATTCCGCTACGGCTTGGCCGGTGCGCGCGTCGAGGGCGATCAAATAGCCGTCCTGGGTGCCCGAGAACAGGCGCTCGACCTGGCCGTCGGTCCAATAGGCGACCCCGCGGTGACGACCGCTGGCCCAGGCGGGTTTTTTCCACGCCTCCGGGTCGAAGGTCCACAGCGTCTCGCCGCTGGCCGCGTCGATGGCCGCTAGCTGATTGAGGGGGGTGCTGACGTAGAGCACGCCGTCTACGGCCAGCGGCGTCGCCTGATGCTCGCCGTAGAGCACGCGCTGCCCCGCCCGCACGATCTCCCAATCGGGCGCCTGCCAGCGCCAGAGAATCCGCAACTGATCGACATTGGTGCTATCGATTCGGTCCAATGGGGAGAATGTGGTGCTGGCCGCATCGGCACCGTAATAGCGCCAATCGCCGGCGGGGACAGTCGGCGGCGACGGGGAACAGACCAGCCCGCCCCCCACTGCGAGGAGCGCTGCTCCCGCTACAAACGCCCGTGTCTTGCCGTAGAGGATAGTTCCTCCCATAGCCCGATTAGAGCTGGTTCAATAAAGTGTCGAAAATGCGGTGCATATATTCGGCGCTATAGAAGATGACGGTCAGGAAGGCAAAGCAGGTCAGCAGCCCGTCCAGATGGACATCTCGCTTGGCGAATATCTTCTCCTTGGCATCGTAGATGCGCATGACGCCATAGTGCTGCATAAAGAGGTGCCAGTAGCTCCAGATATAGCAGAGCGCCACCGCCACCCAAACGGCCCGCAGCGGCACCAAAATTGCGAAGGTGAGCACGGGAGTGGCGATAAAAAAGAACGGGTCGTGCACTGGGGAGATCATCCACCTAGAGTGGTGGGCAAGGCGGGTGGCGGTCGTCATGGCTTGGTCTCCCTTTGCAGCGCCTTAGATGCGTTGACCCATGGCATACTGAAAATATATTTGACAATCAATTTTCATGCCACTGGACTGGCGCAGCGGTCGGCTCTCCTCAATTGAGTGGATTCTAATGGGCATATGCCGACAAAGGCCGCGGCTGCAACCCGACCATAGCGCGACAGGCATGTCTCATCATTGTCCAAAGCGACAAAGCCATCCGGCCCCCTGCTCCGCCCACCGCTGACGGATCGACATACAAATTCTATGCCAACGGCGCAGATCCAGATCAGTACGGCTCTTATCCCCCACATATGGGAAATACCGGATCGGAGCCAGGCCAAAACAGCATCCATTGCGCGACAGAGCGGTCGCATAATGAGATCTGACGGGGGCGCCCTTGTCCCGTTTTAGACCCGGAGCGACAGCCCTATTGACGCTCGATATTCTCCATCCTATCTTGTGCCTGCCATTGGACTTGCTCCATTAGACAAACTGGAAATGCCATGCCCCGCAAACTCGAAATTCTGCTCAAAGGCGGCCACGTCCTCGACCCGGCCAACGACATCGATGGGATCCGAGACGTCGGCATCCTCGACGGCCGCATCGCCCGCGTCGAGGAGAACATCCCCACCAACGACGCCCAGCGCGTCATCGACGTCGACAAACTCGTCGTGACCCCCGGTCTGCTCGACATCCACGTCCACACCTATTATACCCGCGACCGCCAACCCGGCACGCTCGTCGGCAGCCTCGTCGCCGACGCCCATTTCCTCAAAGAGGGCGTCACCACCTGCGTCGATACCGGCACCGCCGGCGCCGATGAATTCGAGCACTTTCGCGAGACGGTGATTGAACCCTCCAAGATCCGCATGTACGCCTATGTCAATATCGCCGCGCCGGGCATGGGCGACCCCGACCAGATCGTCGCCAACCTCGACCCGCAAAGGGCCGCCAAAACCGCCGCCGAACACGACGATGTTTGCGTCGGGATCAAAACCGCCCACTACTGGACCACCGAGCCCTTCGACGACCAGCACCCGCCCTGGGCCTCGGTCGACGCATCGGTCGAGGCCGGCGAGCTTTGCATGATGCCGGTGATGGTCGACTTCTGGCCACGGCCACCTGAGCGCTCCTATTCCGACCTGCTCTTAAAACATCTGCGCCCGGGCGATATCCACACCCACGTCTTCGCCCGACAGTTTCCGATCATCGATGAACAAGGCGAGGTCTACGACCATCTGCGCGAGGCGCGCAAAAAGGGCATCCACTTCGACTTGGGGCACGGGGCGGCCAGCTTCTGGTATCGCGCGGCGATGCCGGCGATTGCCGACCGCTTCCCCCCCGACTCGATCAGCACCGACCTGCACATGGGCAATATCAACGGCCACGTCCACTCGATGTTGGATACGATGTCCAAGTGCCTGGCCATGGGCATGCCATTGCAGGAGGTGATCTATCGCTCCACCGTCACTCCCGCCCGCGCCATCCGCAAACCCGAGTTGGGCACCCTGACCCCCGGCTCTGAGGCCGATGTCGCAGTACTCGGCGTCCTCGCGGGCAACTTCTACTTCCGCGACTGCGGCTGGGCCTGTATCGAGGCCGAGCACCGCCTCGAGTGTGCGCTGACCCTGCGCGCTGGGGAAGTCGTCTGGGACCGCCACGGCATGACCTGCCCGCACTTGCAGGAGATCCCGGAAGAAGAAGAGTACTGGCACTTGCCCAAATTGCAAGCCGCCAGCCCCGTACCGCGCCTGTGGCGCACCGACGCCTGACGCCCCGTGCACCGCGAATTCTCCCCGACCCTGCTCTGCGGTCTGGTGCTATTGACCGGCCTCTCGCTCTACGCGCCTGCCAGCCTCTCGCTCTCCTCGCACGAGGCGGATCTACTCGACCGCACCCGGCGACCGCTCACAGTACAGCTGCAAGATCTCTACAGTCCCCTGTATCTGCTATTGCTCGGATTCTGGCAGGATATGGGCGCGCATCCCCTGTGGTTGCGGTTGCCCGGCGTACTCGCCGGTCTGCTGGCCCTGCTATTGGGCACCCGGGTCATGCGCGCGCTTGCCGGCACCCACGCCGCCCCGAGCGCGCTGCTGCTATTGGCCGGCGCGCCCTTCCTCGTCGCCCAGGCCCGCGCCATCTCCCCGGCGACCCTGGCGCTGGTCGCCGCGCTATTGTCCTATTGGTTGTTCCTCGAATATATGCGCGCCGGCGAGCGCAACTGGCTCGGCGCCTGGGTCGCGGTCTCGATCCTCTCCTGGGGCATCCAGGCCAGCCTGATCTTCCTGCCCCTACTCCAGAGCGCGGTGGTGCTGCTCTACCGCGAGCGCTACAGCAGCGACAAACAGCGCTGGTGGTGGCTGGCGCAAGGGCTGGTGCTGGTCGTTTTCCCGCTCGCCTTCTGGCAGCCTCGCTACCACTTCCTCAGCGTGCGCCTGCCCGCGCTGACGCCGCAACAGACCACCGAGGCCGTAACCCTCTTCGCGCTCTTGAGCACCAACCTCGCCCTGCCCGAAGCCCTGCCCGGGATGCTGGTCATCCTGCTGCTCGCCCTCTCCGGGGTGCGCACCGCCGATTGGCGCAAAGACTCCCGCCACGGGTTGCTGATCCTGGGGCTGTTGGCGCCCTGTCCCTTCTATTTGTTTACCCCGCAGAGCGAGGCCCTCTTGCTCTGCGCACTGCCCTGTCTCTTCGGGCTGGCAGCGATGGGCTTAAGGTTCTATCCGCGCTGGGGCCGCCAGGGCTTTTGGGTGGCGGTGGCGCTTTGCTATATCTGGAGCTACTGGCACCTCTACTAAATTTTTTTCGCGTTGAGCGGGTGTTGTCGTTGGCCTTTCTATGGGACCAGACCCGGACTAGAAAACAGTGGCGCAAAGACGGCGATAAGGCTTATTATATCGGGCACGAGCGGCTACCTCCAAGTGGCGATCTAAGGATGTCGGAATCGTTAAATCCAACGCTTGGATCGGGTAGCCGCTTTACTGTTAAAAAATGGCCAACGTCGAGTCCGAGAGCGTTGCACTACATCGAAAGCAGTCTCAGCAATCGTGGGCTTTTCAGAGGGCGGCCTTACTACGAGGGATCAAAAAGGCGGTAGGCGAAGCGAAGGAATTGACCGATTCGTCGCCCTGCTCCCAGCGGCAGGCTTTTGCACGAAGGTATGGTGAACTGCTGGCCGAGGGGTTGGCCATCAATTCAGATCCTCCAGCGACCTCGCCCGTTGGATTCCCTACATTCACACCATAATAAAAAAAACGTCTTAACTTATTGTAAATTTTGAATAAACCAGCCACAAAACTCCACCCCGTCGCCGAACTCAAGGCCCTCTTACCCACCTGTATGTTCCAGGACCGGATCCGCATCGAACGCCGTCTAAACCGCCGGCGGCGCCTCGATCGCAAAGAAGTCGACCGCCTGCTCAACCAGGCCCGTGGCTCCGCCCGCCTACGCGAAAAACGCCGCAACAACCGCCCGCACCCCACCTACCCCGCCCAACTCCCCATCAGCGATCGCAAAGACGAAATCCTCGCCGCCATCAGGGAATATCCCGTCGTCGTCGTCGCCGGCGAAACCGGCTCGGGCAAAAGCACCCAGTTGCCCAAGATCTGCCTCGACGCCAACCGCGGCCACGACGCCCGCATCGGGATCACCCAACCGCGCCGCGTCGCCGCCCTATCCATCGCCCGCCGCATCGCCGAAGAGCTCGAAGTCTCCTATGGCCGCGACGTCGGCTGCAAGATCCGCTTCCGCGACCAGACCGCGCCCGAGACCTGTATCAAGGTCATGACCGATGGCATGCTGCTCGCCGAGACCCAGACCGACCCCGAACTGCTCGAATACGATACCATCATCGTCGACGAGGCCCACGAGCGCAGCCTCAATATCGACTTCCTACTCGGCTATCTGCAACTTCTGCGCCGCAAGCGCCCCGAGCTCAAAATCATCATCACCTCGGCCACCATCGACACCGAGACCTTTGCCAAAGCCTTTGACGACGCGCCGGTCATCGAGGTCTCGGGCCGGATGTTTCCGGTCGAAGTTCGCTACTGGCCGCTCGACGAGCTGATGCAGGACCGCGGCGACTACACCTATATAGATGCCACCGCCAGCGCCGTCGACGAGATCCTCAAAGAATCGCGGCAGGGCGACCTCTTGGTCTTTCTGCCCTCCGAGCGCGATATCCGCGAGGCCCGCGAAAGGCTCGAAGGGCGCAAGCTGCGCGGCGTTGAAATCCTGCCGCTTTTCGGTCGGCTCACCGCCTCGGAGCAGCAACGGGTCTTTTCGCCGGGGGCTAATCGCCGCGTAATACTGGCCACCAATATCGCCGAAACCTCGCTGACCATCCCCCGCATCCGCTATGTCGTCGACACCGGCCTGGCGCGGCTGGCGCGCTACAACCCGCGCACCCACACCCAGCGCCTGCCGATCGAAACGATCTCGCAGTCGAGTGCCCGCCAGCGCGAGGGCCGCTGCGGGCGGGTCGAGGACGGCATCTGCATCCGCCTCTACTCGGAGCAGGACTTTGCTTCCCGGGACGAATACACCCAGCCCGAGATCCAGCGCGCCAATCTCGCCGACGTCATCCTGCGGATGATCAACCTCAAGCTCGGCGCCATCGAGACATTCCCCTTTATCGATCCACCCTCCAAACAGGCCATCGCCGGCGGCCTCCAATTGCTGCGCGAGCTCAACGCCCTCGACGAAGATCGCAAGCTCACCAGCACCGGACGCGACATGGCGCGACTGCCCATCGACCCCACCGTCTCGCGGATGCTGCTCCAGGCCCGCGAGGAACACGCGCTCGCCGAAGTGCTCGTAATCGCCGCCGCCATCAGCGTGCAGGACCCGCGCGAAAGGCCCCTCGAAGAACAGGACGAGGCCGATCGCATACACCGGCAGTTCCACGACAAAAACTCCGACTTCCTCGCCTATCTCAATATCTGGAAGGCCTATCACGACAAGATGGAGAGCGCCTCGCAGAACCAGCTGCGCAAATTCTGCAAGGCGCACTACCTCTCCTATATGCGGATGCGCGAGTGGCGCGATATCTACGAGCAGATCGTGGAGACCCTGGGCGAGATCAAGGGCTTCCGCTTCGACGATCGACCCGCCGACTACGACGCGATCCACCGCGCGGTGCTCACCGGCTTGCTGTCGAGCATCGCCCGCCGGGAAGAGGGCAATATCTACCAGGCGGCGCGCAATCGCGAGGTGATGGTCTTCCCCGGCTCGGGGCTCTTTTTGCGCAAGGAAAAAGGCAAGAAGAATGGCGAGGACGAAAAACGCGACAAGGACAAAAATTCCGGCTGGCTGGTCGCCGCCGAAATGGTCGAGACCTCCCGCCTCTTCGCCCGCACCGTCGCCCGCATCCAGCCCGACTGGCTAGAGGAGCTGGGCAGCCATCTCTGCCGCACTTCGCACGACCAGCCCTATTTCAACGCCCGCTCGGGCCGGGTGCTGGTCCGCGAAAAACTCACCCTCTACGGCCTGCAGGTGCTCGACCGCCGCGTCGGCTACGGCCGCATCAACGCCCGCGAGGCCACCGAAATCTTTATCCGCGAGGCGCTGGTGCCCGGCGCGGTGTACACCCCGTACCAATTCCTCGCGCGCAACACCCACCTCTGCCAGAAGCTCGAAACCTGGCAGACCCGCGCCAAAAATTTCGCCGGCGTCGATATCGAGCAGGCCGCCTGTAATTTCTATCTCCGCCGCCTCGACGACGTCTCCTCGCTGCACGACCTCAACCGCTTCCTCAAGGACCAGGCCGACGACTTCCTGCTGATGGCCGAGGAGGACCTGCTCGGCGCCACGCGCACCGGCTTCGACCCAGAGGCCTTCCCCGACGCGCTCGATTACGACGGCGAGGCACTGGCCCTGAGCTATGCCTACTGCCCCGGCCAGGACGAGGACGGCATCACCGTCAAATTGCCCTACAAACTGGCCCACACCGTCGATCCGGAAATACTCGAGTGGCTGGTACCGGGCCTGCTCGAAGAGAAGATCACCGTGCTATTGCGCGCCCTGCCCAAAGCCATCCGCAAACAACTGCTACCGATCCCCGAGAAGGCCAAGAGCATCGCCGCCAGACTCAAGCCGACCCACCCCACCTTCCTCGAATCGCTGCAGGCCCACATTCGCCAGCACTATCGGATCCAGCTCCGGGCCGGAGACTGGAACGCCGACGACTTGCCCGACCACCTCAGGATGCGCATCGAGGTCCAGGGCACCAACGAAAAACCCATAGCCGCCGGCCGCGACCTCGCGCAACTGACCCAAAACCTCGAACAGCACGACACCCCGGCCGAGTTCGACGCCTGGAAAGAGGGCGCCAGCCAATGGGAGCGCTCAGGAGTGATGAGTTGGGATTTCGGCGATCTGCCCGAGCGGATCGAAATAACTCAGATCGGCGGCGTGCCGCTCTATGGCTGGCCCGGCCTCGACCGCGACGAAGAGGGCGTCTCGCTGCGGCTCTACAAAAGCCGCGCCGAGGCCGCAAGCCGCTCGCGCCAAGGGTTTTTCGGGCTCTGCGCCCTGGCGCTCAGCGACGACCTGGCCTGGCTCCAGCGCGAACTCAAAGAGCTGGCGCAATTCAAAGCGCGCTATCAGGGCAGCGCGCTAGAGCTGCGCGAGCAGGCCTTCGAACACCTCGAGCGCTACCTCTTCCAGCGCGAGCAGATCCTGCCCCTGTGTCAGCGCGACTTTGACGCCGCGCTCGCCCGGGCCAAAAAGTTATTGCGCGGCCTGGCTCCGCGCTTTATCTCGCTGGTCGACGGCCTGCTCAACGCCCGCCGCGAGATACTGCTCTCGAGCCTGAACTATCGCGGACTCGACGGGGATCTGCAGCGCCTGCTCCCGGCCGATTTCCTCGCCCGAGTTCCGTTCGAGCAACTCACCCACCTGCATCGCTATCTAAAGGCCGTCCAGGTCCGCGCCGAACGGGCCAAGACCGACCCGCGCAAGGACGCCCAGAAGGCGGCGTTGGTCGCCGTGTATCAAAATCAGCTGGAACAATTCACCGGAGCAGAAAACTCGCCCGAGCGAGAAGCCCGGGTGGAGGAATTGCGCTGGATGCTGGAGGAATATCGCGTCTCGGTCTTTGCCCAGGAGTTGGGCACGGCCCATCCGACTTCTCCCAAGCGGCTCGATAAAAAGATCGAGCAGACCCGGCAAATCCGTTGATCAAAGCCCTGATCTTCGATCTCTGCGACACCGTGGTGCGCACCGCCGGTCTGACCGGCTTGGCCCACCTGTCCGGGATCGAGGGCCCTCACAATGCGCAAACGCTCGAGCGCTGGCTCCGCGACAGCGCAGTGTTTCCCGCCTTCGAACGCGGTGAAATCAGCGCTGACGCCTTCCTCGCCGCCTTTCGCCAAGACCTCGGTCTACACGCCACCGACGACGAACTGTGCAGCGCCTTTGAAGGGTTGATTTTACACGAGATAGAAGGGATCTCCCCCCTGCTCAGACGACTGGCTGCCGACTACCCCCTCTATGCGCTTTCCAACAATAATGTATTGCTCTGGCGCGGCGTCCAACGCGTCTTTAGCGCCCTCGACGTCTTCGAGCAGGTCTTTCTCTCGCAGGAAATCGGCCTGCTCAAACCCGACCCGGCGGCCTACCGCTACGCGCTGGACCAGATCGGCTGCCAACCCCAAGAGGCGGTGCTGATCGATGACAATCCGCGCTGTGTTGCAGCGGCGGCAGAATTGGGCCTGGCGACCATTCTCTTCCGCGACGCCGCAAAAACAGCACAAGAATTAGCCGAAACCCTAGGAGATAAAAAGCTTGCCTAATTTTTAGCGCTTTGTATCTTGTGTAAAACGGGAAAGGAATGTCCGCATGGATGCAGTTTCAATACCTGCCATGATCGTAGTTCTGCTCTTGATGTTGGCCTCAGTCGTCGTCAAAGTTTTCACTGCCCAGTTGATCTCGCATATGAAGCACCAAATCAGCCACGTGACCAGCATCAAGCAGGAAGTCCTAGGCCGCCTCAAGATGGTCCAGAGCCAGAAGGCTATCGCCGTAAACAACAAAGGCATACTGACGACCAAAAGGACCAAGCTCCACAAGCGCCTTAGTCGGCTCAAGAAGGAAATGGGCGAGATCTCGCAGGACAAGGACGCGCGCAAGCAGCGCACCGAAATGCGCAAGGTCGAATAGCGCTCAAACCTGCTCCGCCAACCACGCGTAGCACTTCTCGTACCCCACCCCAAAGGGTATCGTCAACAAGGTCGCCAGCCACAAGCTGGCGGTGACGGCGGTGG
>JAYYUU010000329.1:0-8390 GCA_036343835.1 Candidatus Latescibacterota bacterium
CTCTATCCGTGCGCATCGGAATCGTCGGCACCAGCTGGTGGGCCGACGCCATGCACTTGCCCAGTCTCAAAAGTCACCCCGGCGCCCAGCTGGTCGCGCTCTGTGGAAGGAACCAGACCCGCGCCGCCGAGATGGCCGCCAAATACGATATCCCCCAGATCTTCGGCGACTACCGCGAGATGATCGCAAAGGCCGAACTCGACGCGCTGGTGATATCGGTCCCCGACGAGTGGCACTATCCGATCGCCAGTGCGGCGCTCGACGCCGGCCTGCACCTGCTCTGCGAAAAACCCCTGGCGCTGAACGTCGGCCAGGCCAGCGCAATGCTGGCTAAAGCGCAAGCGGCCGAGGTCGTGCACATGATCCTCTTCACCTACCGCTGGTCGACCCACCACCGCTACCTCCACCAGCTCATCGAAGAGGGCTATATCGGCCGGCCCTACCACGGCCATTGGCACTTCTTCAGCGACAAGGGCCGCAGCGGCCAATACGAGTGGAAATACGACCAGCAGCGATCGAGCGGCGCTTTGAGCCTCTTCGGCTCGCACATGATCGATATGGCCCGGTGGCATTTCGGTGAAATCGCCCGCGTCAGCGCCCACCTGCCCCCCCACGTCGAACGGCCCGGCCCCGACGGGCAAGCCCTCGACCCGGCCAACGACTCGGCCCTGCTCCTGGTCGAGTTCGCCAACGGCATGCACGGCACCATCCACACCAGCCTGGTGGCGCATGTCGGCGAAAGGGGGGCCGAGCAACACTGCAGACTGCACGGGGAGAGCGGTACTCTAGAGGCAGATTTTATTTTTGCCGGGACCGATGCCGGAGCCGAGATCCGCGGCGGTCGGCACGGCGAAGCCAGGATCCAGCCCCTGCCCGTACCCCGACAGATCCAGGAAGATCTGGACCCGGGCGAGATCTTCGCGCCCTTTACCCGTCAATCGGCCGGCCCCCGCCGCTTTGTCGATGCGATCCTGGCCGGTGAATCGGCCGCTCCCGACTTCTCCGACGGCCTCAAAGCCCAGGCGGTGATCGCCGCCGCGCTCGAAGCTCACCGCACGGGCGCCTGGGTCGCAGTGCCCTGACCCCTATTGGATCCGCGACCAGCTCTCCGCTTGCTGTCGCGGCGGCCCCCCAGGCGGCGGCCCGAAAACATAGAAGTATACCAGATCCTCCTGCCCGTCGTTGAACGACTGGTGCTCGACGCCAGCGGGGATATAGACCGCCATGCCCTCGGCGACGCGAAATTCCTCCCCGTCCATCACCAGCCGGCCCGCGCCGCCGACGACGTAGTAGAGCTCCTCGGCATCCGGGTGGATATCGGGCATCGTCTCGCAGCCCGGCGCCTGGTGGAAAGTGCCCGCCGCGAAGTGCTCCGCCCCGCACTGCGCGGGCCCGATGAGCACATTCAATTTGCGCGACGCGTCGGGCGCCTGCCACATCGGCTCCTGCCGTGGGTCGATAACCCATTTCGGATCTTGATTCATACCGCCTCCTTCAGACCAGTAACGACCCGCCGTTGACGTGCAGCGTTGCACCATTTACGTAGGTCGCTCGTTGAGAAACTAGATAGAGTACCGCGTCGGCCAACTCGCGCGGGGTGCCCTGGCGCTTTAGCGTGGCGGCCTCGGCATAGCGCGCCTTGGCGTCGGGACCGAAACTGTTGGTAATCGGCGTGTCGATGCTCCCCGGCGCGATGGCGTTGGCCAGCACGCCCTCTGCGGCGAACTCCTTGGCCACGACCTTCATCAACGCCAGCATCCCCGCCTTGCTCGCCCCATAGGCCACATGGCCGGTCACGCTGCCCATAAAGGCCCCGGCCGACGAGATAAAGACGATGCGCCCGTACTTTTGCCGCCGCATCTGCGGCAAAACCGCCTTGGAACACAGATAGGCCCCGGTGAGATTGACCTCGATAATGCGGTTCCAGCTCTCGAGCGTCGTCTCGTCCCAGGAGGCCATCGGACAGATGCCGGCGTTGTTGACCAGGATATCGACCCGACCGAACTCCGCACTCGCAGTCGCAACCATCGCCGCGACCTGCGCCGGGTCGGAGACATCGACCTCCGCGACCCACCCTCGGGCCTGCGTACTCGCCTCCAGCTGCGCCCGCGTTTCCTCCGCGCCCGCGCGATCGACATCGGCGATGACGACTCCCGCCGCACCGGCTTCGGCCAGTACCGAAGAAACGGCACGGCCGATACCCGATGCCGCTCCGGTCACGATGGCCACTCTTCCACTCAGATCCATGCGACGCTCCTTTCGCTGGTGGCCGACCTCAGGCTGCGTATATTAGGGGCCTTCATCTCAGCCTTGACCCCATCGCAACGGTAAAGGCCCGACCATGCCGAATACCGCCCCCGTTTCGCTCTGCCTGATCCTGGCTCTTGGATTAAACGCCTGTGGCGACAACGCCGGCACCCGGCCGAGCAAGCGCATCGCCTGGTACGGCGTAATGGTCCACCCGTATATCAGCGCGGTCGCAGAGGGGGTCATCGGCTTTACCAAAGATACCGGCATCCCCGTCAAGCGGCAGATCGGCCAGTCCTGGACTCAGGACAACGAAAACGCCAATGTTGAAGCCCTGGCGGCCAAAGGGTACAATGGCTTAGCGCTCTGCCCGGCCGACGCCAGTGCCGCCAACGGCCTCTACGAAGAGCTCAGCACCAATGGCGCCTTCGTCGTCGGCTATGCGGCGCCGACCCTGCTGCCGACCACCGCTTCGTTCTGCGTCGCCACCGACGTCGAACAAGCGGCTCGGCTCGCCACCGAAGCACTGATCGGCTATATGGGCTCCGAGGGCCGAATCCTCAACGTCCTCGAATTGATCGAAGACCCCAACACGATCCTCCGCAAACGAGGAGTCGAAGAGACAGTCGCCCGCTTCCCGGAGGTCCGCATCGTCCGCGAAATCGCCGGTATGTCCTCAATCGAGGAAAGCACCACCAAGATTCAGGACGCCCTGGCGACCCACGTCGATGCGATCGACGGTATCATCTGCACCGGGTATACCCCGACGGTAGCGGCCGCAACCATCCTCGCTGAATGGCACCAGAACCCGGCCAATAAACGCATCCGCTTCGTCGGCATCGACACCGACGCCCTGGTGCTCAAAGCCATCGCCGCAGGACATATCGACGCCACCGTCTCCCAGAATCCCTACGGCCAGGGCTATATCGCCTGCGGGCTGCTCAGCTATCTCCTCGATGGATGGACGGCCAACGCCGACCACTACTTCGTCGATTCGGGGACCGTGCTGGTCACCAGCGACAACCTGCAAAGCTACGAGCGCGAAATCAAAGCCATCACCGCCAACCTGATGAGCCAATTGGAGACCCGCTACCTCTCTGCTCCCGAATAATCCGCGCCCTCAGCCGACTTCTTCGCTGCCGAGGTGATTGCGCAGCTGGCGGCCGACCACGCCGATCCATTCGCTTACCGATTATTCGTCCGATTTGTTTAGGGTCTTTAGAGACAAGTAGAGGCCCATACCAAAAATGGGCAAAGCCTCAAACCACCACTGCTCGCTTGGGTCGTATGAGAAAAGTGCGAGCGTAATAAACTCGATCATCTTAGTCGCTATAATACCGCTGATACTATCAAAAGGTACCGAACACTAAAGACATTCATAGCCCATCTCCTCCGATAGGTGTATGGGAATTATAAAGGGCCTTTTAGGGGGAGTGGTCAAGCGGTGTGGGGTGTCCTTTGGCGTTCTGTCCAGCCTGTGGTCTGGTGGGGCGCCCGTCTTGGCGCGGGGCCTCCTCCAGGCTCGGCTGACCCGATGGACGAAAGGGCTTGTTTTAGCGTCTGCGGTGCAGGGGGTAAACGGACTTCGAGGCCGGGTCCGGCTTAGTGCGATCCGCGGACGATCCAGGTCAGGGGTGCGACAGATTAGGCGGCGAAGTCCCACTCCTGCTGGGGTGGGGCCCTGGGTGGGATACGCGGCGGGGGCTCAGTCGGTAGCCCGACCCGTTATAAACCTGAATTTGATGCTGAATCCCTCTCCCCCGAACGCACCTTGGCGACCACCCTAGACGCCGCGGCCACCAGTTCCTCCAGTAAGTCCTGCTCGACTGCATCGTCCGCGGTCAAATAGCCCTGATCGCGGTACTGGTCCATCTCTTTCTGGCTGGCCATATCGCTAGACTCCGTCTGCGTTAGTCGGCACCCGCGCCGCCTCTGCTGCCGAGTCTAAGTAGGGTCGAATGGTCTGCGTAGCGGACCGTGCTCATCGCCCGCGCAAATTTCTTCATTTCGACTCACAGTTCGCGATTTAGCCTGCGGCGATCCGCATCCGAAAAATAAGCCAGGATCAGCGTGTGGGAAATCCTGTACCCGGTGACGTCGACCGCACCGAATTCAGGCTAGTGCTCTACGATCTGGGGTCGGCCGCTGCGGGCCGCCTCTTCGAGCGCCTTGCAGAGGGCGACGGTCCGTACTCCATCGTGAGCATTGCACAAGGTATCGCCGTCGGTGCGGATCGCCTCGAGCAGATTGGCCATCATGGAGGCCGCTTGTTGCTCCTCTGCAGGCAACGCGCTGGTCTCGAGGTGGTCGATCTCGCAACCGCCGAAATCCACGCGGCCGGTGTGCGCCGAAAAGACCGCGCTGCGCTGGCCATCCCAGATCTGATGGAACCACTTGGAGACGAAAGAGTTCTGGCCCTGATCGGCGCTGATGAGAGTGGAGAGCCCCCCATTCTGCCACTGGATCGTGCCCACCAGCGCGTCGGGAAAACCGGCCGTGCCCTTGTCGGAGCCGAAAACCCGCCCTTCGGCATAGACCCGATCTGCCGGACTGTCCATCAGATAGGAGAGCAGATCAATGGTGTGAACGGCAGTGCTGATCAGCAACCAGCCGCCGTCATCCGCATCCCAGATCCAGGTAGCGCCGCGACCGGTGTCGAGGCCCGAATTCCCCATCGCCAGCTGACCGTGGCTCAGCCGCGGGTGCGGGATCAGCTCCCGCGCCTTCTGTACGGTGGGAGCGATCCGGAACTTGCAGTTGACCACGAGCTTCACCCCGGATCGGTCTACCGCCTCGGCCAGTTCCTCGGCCTGCTCGCGCGTAACACACATCGGCTTTTCCACCACCAGGTGCTTGCCGGCCCGTGCCGCCGCCAGCGCCAGCGGGTGGTGCGCGTCGTGATGGGTGGCGACCACCACCAGATCGATCCGCTCGTCGCGCATAATCTGCCCGGGATCGGTGGTCGCATACCCCGTACCGATCCGCTCGCGCAATTGGGCGGCTTTGACCTCGATTTCATCGCAGAAGCCCACCAGCTCCAAACCCAGATCCTTCGCCTTTTGCGCATGGCCGCTGCCGGCGCCGCCGCATCCGATCACTGCTGCTTTAATCGCGGACATCGTCTCTTTTCCTCCGTCGCTCGTTTACGCTCTGCAGATCGCTTTGCCGCCGCACCGGGCGAGGTCGTCGCTACCCAAAGCGGCGGTGCATTCTCTTGCGATCAGTAGCCGCGCTCTGCAAAGCGTTCCGTCATGGCGCTATTGTACGCCGCGCCGCCGGTCTGGTAGACCCCGCGGAGAAAGGTCGGCACCGTTCCCTTGCCGATCATCTCCTCCGCCCACTGCGCGGAGATCATCTGCTGAATCACGTTGTCCACGATCGCCGATGTCGGACAAATCGTCTGCGCCCGACCCGCAATCTCCACCGCCCCTCCCGACTCCGGCGAAAAGTTGTCGAACGCCACATCCGCGATCCTGCCCAGACCCTCCTCTGGCACGACGCCATCAAGCGCAGCGGGACCAATCGCGATGACAAAAGCGCCCTGCTCCCTTTTCTCTCGCGCCAGCGCCACTTCCTCTGGAAAAGCCGGTGAGATGGCGCTGATCAGCATGATGTTCTGGTCTGGAGCGGCGTCCCAGTCGCCGTAGTTGACCACTCTGGGGCCGGAGGCCTCTTGAAACTCTGTTTGGAGTCCCGGATGCTCGAGACTTCGGGCGAACCACCGCCCGCCCGCCAGGATCCGCTCGGCCATGGTGAGCGCGGTCTCCTCTATCGCGTCCATATGCGCCGCAGTGCGCCCCGCTCGTTCGGTCAGGACCTCGAGATACTGCCGCGCCTTGCCGCCCTCCGGCGCGTCCGGGTCGGCGAGCTTCTGCTCTACCTCGCCGACGAGCATCCAGTGGACAGCCCCCGTGCCTGTCGCCGCACACGGACAGAGGGTGAACTCGGGAATTTCGGCACAATCGACCAGGCCCTGTTGGTACGGCATATGGGTGTGGAGGACCTCGTCCGACACATCCCCGAGCATCAAGCCGTCCGGATTGCCATGGCTGAGATCGGTGAAGCCGGTCGGCCTGAATTCGTTGTCCCGATACGGCGTGGTCACGCAGACCACGTAGACCCCGCGCCGCCGCGCCGCCAGCACCTCGCGATGGCAGAAATTGGTGAAGACCATATCCCCCGGCTCGAGGACCGCAAAATCATCGTGTTGCACGATCAGGCCCGGATTGCCGCGGCGCTCCTGGTGGGTCTCGAACCGGGGCAGATGCCCGCTGTGCATCGATGTCCACACCCTGCCGCCGCCGCGGATCACCTCGGCCGCCCGCGAGCTCAGAGCACCGATCTGTGCCAGTTCGCCTCTGAGGGCGTGGAGGATCTCCATCGTTCCTGCGTGGTATTGGGCCATGTAGGTCATAGGCGAACTCCGCGCCATTGACAAAGCGTATTCCGATCCCTGGACGAAGCCGAGTATCGACGAGGGATCGCGGTAAAAGGAGATCGTTGCCATCGGGTCGGCATCCTCCGGACCGACGGCTCTCGGCTTTTCTTGCAAGGCTCTTCATCGCGCAGCCACCACCCGGGGAGTGACCCCGACGAGCCGTCCCTAGCGCCGCCCTACCGGAACCAGTCGTATTCGAGGCGCAACGAGCGATCGGCCAGCGGCAGGTCGACCCGCGCACCATCCCGGGCGGAGGACTCCTGCAGAGCGATATCGGTCTCCAGCGCCACCGCGACCCTCCGGCCCGAGTTCTTGGGCTCGTCGAGCTTGCCCGCCAGACAGTCCATGACATCGGCCAGCGAAAAGATTGCGCCATAGATCCCGGTCTGCGGCCCGTCCCAGGGCACCTCGACGCGGGTCTTGAGCATCTTCCTGCCCTCCGGCATCATCGGCACTTCGATTTCCGTCCACTTGCGCCATCCGGAGAGCCAGTCGTGGACCAACTCGCCGGAGGTGCCGGTAATGCGCAACTGCGGCGCGCCCTGCCTGAAGTGGACGATCAGCCCGTCTTCGGCAACCAGCATGCCCTGCCCGCGAAATTCGGTGCTCCCGCCATCGGTGTTGGGCTGGTGCCCCGTGCCGACCACCCAGGCCGGCCGGCTATCGAGAAAGTACGACCAGTTCTGGTGCTGGGCGCCCGCGCCCGAGGTCTCCATCGACTGCACCGCGCCAATCGCACCGCCTTGCACCAGGCTCTTGGCGTGGGCAAAGGACGGATGGGTCGTGGTGATCGCACCGCACGAAAGGGGTACGCCCGCATCGGCGCAGATCCTGATCATGCGGTCGGCCTCCGCCAGCGAGTGGCACATCGGCTTGTCGGTGACGATGCCCCTGGCACCGTGCTCAACGGCGGCACAGGTCAGGTCGGCGCGCCCCTTGGTATTGGTCGCGATCGCGACGATATCCAGCCGCTCCCGGCGCAGCATCTCGAGCGCATCGGTATAGACCGCGTCGATGCCGTAGCGTGCGCTGAACGCCTTGAGCCGCTTGGGATCGCGGTCGGCTCCCGCCACCAGATCGATCTCCGGCCGGTCCGCGATCGCCTCGGCGTACGAGGTCGGCACCCAGGCCCCGCCGGGATTTTGGTAGTAGTGAAAGGTTCTGTGGAGATCCAACTCGGGTGTCGGACGATCGATATCGTCAATATCGTAGCGATCTGGTATACGCGCAGCCAGGTCGTAGAGCATGCCCATCCAGCCCAGTCCGATGACTCCGCCCCGATACCTTGCCATTTGACTATCCTCCAATGGGTTTGACCGTCCAGAAGATCCGTCGTCTCCAGCGCCCCGGGCGCGATAGTTTGCCCCAGACCATTCATGGTAGCAAAGGAACCCGCGCCGGTCAACAAATAGATGCCGAGGATTGACCGCCCGCGCTGTTGGGCAACGGCGACGCATTGCGCGAGCGCTACCTCGGCACCGACCCCTTCGACTGGATCGGCGACACCGAGCATCTGTGCATGAACATGGCGACCTACGACCTGATGGGCAAAGAACTTGGGGTGCCGGCCTGGAAACTGATCGGACCCAGGGTGCGCTCGTGGATGCCGGTGGCCGCCTGGACCGTATCGCAGGAGCCCCAGGCAATGGCCGAGGAGGTGCTGCAGGCGGCGCAGCGCGGCTACCACTGGATGAAGTACCACGTG
>JAYYUU010000330.1:0-9641 GCA_036343835.1 Candidatus Latescibacterota bacterium
CACCGAGGCCTGCAGCAACAAGAAGGGCAAGGTACCCATATTCAAGGTGCCGTGCTTGCGGGCTATTTCAAACATATCGCTCTCCATTGTCGGGTAAATGCACTATAAGAAGGTAAGGTCTGATGAAATTCCAACAACTGAGACGGTGCCAACCCTCTGCATTGAGCGCCGCGAGCGATCTGTCTATACTATGCCCAACTATTGCCGTACCCGACGAAGGAGTGCGCAATGTGTTGGCGGTCCCGACCGGCGTTTTCCCCCACGCCGATTGCGCAGGGGACGAGGACGTCGATACAACCATCGCCGCTGCGACGAGAGAGCGCCTCTTCGCGCGCTTAAGAGTCCTGAGCCCACCAGGAGATCCGCTATGCCCAACACCCCGTACCAGCACATCGTCCTCGACTACTACGTCGAGCGCCTGCGCCAGCTTCGTGCGCAGCGTCGGGAACGTCTGGACCGGATCCGCACGCACGCCCAGGCGCGAGCCTACCAGCGCGAGATCCGCCGCACCATTCAACGCGCCATGACCCCTCGACCCCGCAAAACCGCGCTCGCTGCCCGCGTCACGGGTGCGACCGAGGACCGGCACTGCCGCGTCGAGAATATTCTATTGCACAGCCGCCCAGATTGCTTGATCAGCGCCAACCTCTACCTGCCCCGCAAGCTAAGCGACAGGGTTCCGGCGGTGCTGGGCGCTTGCGGTCACGACGCCGAGGGCAAGGAAGCCGCCATCTACCAGGCCTTCTGCCAGCGCCTGGCCGCGCCGGCTTCGCGGTGCTGATCTACGACCCCTTCAACCAGGGCGAGCGCGATCAGTATTGGCGCTTAGCCGATAAGAGCTCTGTCGCCAGTTGCACCCACGCCCACAATATGATGGGCAAGCAACTCGAGCTCAATGGCGAGTTCTTTGGCATGTGGCGAGCCTGGGACGGCATCCGCGCGCTCGACTACCTGCTCGCCCGCCCCGAAGTCGACCCCACGCACGTCGGTCTGACCGGCAACTCGGGCGGTGGCACCCTAACCACCTGGTTGTGGCCCATTGAGCAGCGAATCACCATGGCCGCACCCTCGTGCTTTGTCACCACCTTCCTGGCCAATCTCGAAAACGAATTGCCCGCCGACGCCGAGCAGTATCCCCCCGGCGTCATCGGCGCCGGGCTCAAAATGGCCGACTTCCTCATCGCCCGTGCCCCGGACCCGGTATTGTTGTTGGGGCAGACCTACGACTTCTTCGACCGCCGCGGTCTGCGGGAAGCCTACGACGACGTCGCGCGCTTCTACGAGATTCTCGGTGCCCCGGCTACCAACCGCGACCTCTTTATCGGACCACAGGGGCACGGCTTTTCACACCACAACCAGGAGGCCATGGTCCAGGTCTTCGCCCACCACGCCGAGTTACCCAACCCGACCAAAGTGCGACGACCGCCCCAGTTGGGATCGGCCACCCTCAACGCAACTCCCGCGGGCAATACCATCGCAGCGGGCGCTACGCCGATCTACGAGCTGATCGCCAAACGCGCCGCAGAGCTAGCCGCCAAACGAAAAAAACTCGCCGCCCCCGCTTTAAAAAAATGCCTCGCCAAACTCTTAGCCCTGCCGCCGCGCCATGACGGTGCCCCTCACTACCGCGCTCTGCGCTCCGCCCGCGCCGCCGGCTACACCTATGCCCGCTACGCCGTCGAGACCGAAGCCAATATCCGCGCCATCCTGCACAAAAGGCTCAGAGACCTCCACCCCCATACGCTGGATGTAGAACGCGAGATCCACCTCTACCTGCCCCATATCGCAAGCGCCGACGACCGCGCCCTGTGCACAGACCATATCGAAGACCGCGCACCCCTCTACGCCCTCGACGTCCGCGGTCTCGGCGAGTCACGCCCCGAGACGGAGGGCTTCTTCCACCCCTATAGCATGGATTATATGTTCCACGGCCACGCGTTACTGCTGGGCGAGAGCTACCTGGGCCGCCGGGTGTACGATCTATTGCGGACCATCGATCTGCTCGTCGACCAAGGCGCCCGCAAAGTCCAGCTCTACGGCCGCGGTCAGGGAGCCTTGCTCGCGCTCTGCGCCGGCTTGCTGCATCCGGCGACGGGGCACATCACCTTGCAAAACGCGCCACTCTCCTTTGCGGAGTGGACCTGTGCCCCCCTGGTGTCCTGGCCGGCGGCCAATTTCCCCCGCGGCGTGCTCCACCACTTCGATCTGCCCGATCTCTACCGAGCCCTGGGTCGCAGACTGAGCCTGATCGAGCCCTGGGGACCGGAGATGCAACCCCTGCGAAGACGCGACCTCAACCGCGCCTTCGCCGCAACCGGTTTGTCCGCTGCCCGACTCCGCTCTTGACGCCCGTTCCCCATCGCGCTACCGTATCAGCACAAGGAGACTCCAGATGCCCAAACTCTTCGGTCGCAACTTCACCCGCCGCCAGCTCCTCGACCGCGTCGGCGATATCAGCCAGCTCATCCACGCCCGCCGCGCCGAGTTGAGCGAGGGCTTTGCCCGCGGCGCCGACCTCATTGAGGTCTTCAACGCCTCGGGCTTTGGCTTTTCGGTGTTGCCCGGTCGCGCCCTCGACATCGCCTCGGCCCACTACAAAGGCCAATCGCTCTGCTTCCGCTCCGGCCCCGGCGACGTCGGCCCCGCCTTCTACGAGCCCGAGGGCTTCAAGTGGGGCCGCGGCTGGTTCGGCGGGCTGGTCACCTCCTGTGGTATGAATTTCGTTGGCCACCCCGAAGTCGACCCGAAAGAAGAAGATATCGAGATGCCGCTGCACGGCCGCCTCTCCTATATCCCGGCCAAAAACGTCGGCATTGAGGCAGGTTGGGAAGGCCAGGACTACGTCCTGCGGATCCGCGGCCAGATGCGCCAGGCGGAAGTCTTTGCCGAAAACCTCGAACTGACGCGCGAGATCTCGACTGTCTTGGGCGAGAATCGAGTGCGGATCCGCGACCGCATCGAAAATCTCGCCGCCGATCGCTCGCCGCTGATGTTCGTCTACCACTGCAACCCCGGCTTCCCCCTCCTCGACCAGGGCACGCGTTTAGTGCTCCACAGCCGCAAGAGCACCGAGTGGCAAAACGACAGCGAAGTCGGCCCCGCAGACTACGCAGTAGCCAAAGGGCCGCAGCAGAACGCCCACGACGACGTCTACGTGCACCGACCCCTGGCCGACCGCCAGGGTCATGTCCACGTCGGGCTGCTCAACGACAAACTCGGCTTGGGGCTCTACTGGAAATTCAAGCGCAGCGAAATCCCCATCGTCAACCACTGGCAGCACTTCCACCAGGGCACCTACGTCACCGGTATCGAACCAGGCAACTGCTCGGTACTCGGCCGGGCCTGGAACCGCAGGCATAAGACGCTGCAGCATATCGAGCCGGGCGAGGTGCGGGAGTTCAATATGGAAATCGGGGTATTGGACGGGGCGCGGGAGTTGCGGGCTTTTGAACGGGAAGTGAAAAAGGGCATCGTCGGGAAAAATAAGAAAGGTCGGAAATAATTGTGACTTCCTATGCTAAGATCCCGGGTACGGTCCGGGGTCTTAGCATACCGATAGCAGATCGCCCTCAATCGCCATCGCGATAGACGATGCGATACACCATGCCCCGCTGATCGTCCGACACCAGCAGCGACCCATCCCCCCCATCACCAACACGTCCACCGGTCGGGCACAATGACGGCCTGAGGCCCAGCCCCCATGTCATCGACACTCTCGCCGGGCCCTGCCCCCTTGTCATCGGCACTGCAATCCATAATAAAAATCAACGCGCCAATCGCCAGTATAAACTTCATCCCCTGCGCCCCTCTTCCAGACATTGCCGATAACAAGCGATCACCCGCTCCGTCGTCCTCGCCTCGGTATAGTGCTCCATCACCCGTTCCCGCCCCGCACGACCCAGCCTTTGCCGTAACCCCACATCATCCAACAACCGCTCTACCGCTGCAGCAAAGGCCTCGACATCCCGCAGCGGAAAAAGCAAGCCCGTCTCTCCCTCTACTACCACCTCCCGACATCCGCGTATATCGCTGGCGACCACCGCCAAGCCCATTGCCCCGGCCTCGATTACCGCCCGCGGGATCCCCTCGCGATAGGAGGGTAGCGTCAAGATATCCATCGCCGCGTAGAGTTCGGGCATATCGGTGCGATGCTCTAGCGCGATGCAGCGCTCTGCCACGCCGTGCTCGCGCATCAACTGCGCGGGCTCTACGGCGTCCGACTGATCCTGCCCCTCGGGAATGCCCACCATCAGAAAGCGCGCCTGCGGCCATTTCCCAGCAATACGCTCAGCCATCGCGAAAAATTCGACACAGCCCTTCTCGCGCACCAACCGCGTCACCATCCCCACCACCAGATCGCCTTCCCCAAACCCCAGCTCGGCGCGCTTTTCCGCACGCGCCTGTGGATGCAACGCCGGACCAAAACGCCGCTCGTCGACGCCATTGCCGATCAGGTGCAAACGCTCAGGGGCTTTGTAGTGGTGGATGCGCGCATAGTCGAAATCCTCCTGGCTCTGGAACAACAGGTCGTCGCTCCACCGCGCGCACCAGCGCTCGGCCCCCTCGGCGGCCAGTCGGTGCAGACCGCGGCTATTCTCATTGAACAAAAAACCGTGCACCGTATGCACCACCGCCCGCACTTTAGCCCACCGCCCCGCCACCGGCCCCAGCAAGGTCCCCTTGGGATTGTGCGAATGCGCGATATCGTAGCGCCCGCTGCCCAACTCGCGCCGCAGCGCCCACAAACAGCGCATATCCGTCCACGGCTTGAGCTCGCGGGCAAAGGGGATCTGCACCACATCGAGCCCGCAGTCGCGCAAGCGGTCGCCATAGCCCCGGTCGCCACAAATCACGCTGACCGCAAAACCCTGCTCCTGCAAACGCATCAGCTGCGCCCGCATCAGATAGGCCACGCGGTCGGTGGGAAAGACGTGGGCGACGCGCAGGCTCAAGCCAGCCCCGCCTGCCCCCATACTTGGCCCAGCGCCGCAGCCGTCGCCGCCACCGCCTCTTCCCGCTCCATCTCCCGCACCCGCTGGCTAAATGGCTCGACCATCACCGGCCCCTCGTAACCAATCTCCTGCAAAGCGCCCAAAAATGCCGCGATATCGATGACCCCCGTCGCCCCGGGCAAATCGCGCACATTGTCCACCTGCTCGTCGACGGCGACCCCGGCCGGTGCGTCGTTGACGTGTACGTCGACCACCTGCTCAACACTCAATCCGCGCAAATCCTCCACCGTCTCATGCGAAGTATACCAGTGCCAGCTATCGAGCAAAAAACCCATATTATCCCCGATCGCCTGGCACAACTCCAGCATCTGCTCCATCGTGTGGGCAAACGAATGCTGCTTACTGGCCCACGAGGTCTTCGGCCCTACGTACTCCAAGCCAAAGCGAATCCCCTGCGCCGCCAGCACCGCCGCCGCCGGCTTGAGTCGCTCGACGTGAAAGGCGAAATTCTCCGCATAGCTCAACTCGTCCGATGCCGGCATAATCCAGGTCGCCGTCCGCAACACCCCCACCGCCGCCGCTGCCTGCGCCAAAGAGGGCAACTGCTCCATCCCCGCCCGATACGCACCCTCATCCCCGCGGAAGTCCAATGGAAACCCCCACGCCGATAGTTTCACCCCCTGCTCCTCCGCCAACTCCAGGGCCTGCGCGGCCCCCATCGCCGCCACTTCCCCAATGCCAAAGTGATATCCCGCAAAGCCATGTCGAGCCGCCAGATCAAGTCCGTCGGCCAAATCTTCGACCTGGACGCCAATGGCCCCGGTCCCCAATGAGCGAAACATAGACTCTCCTATCCTTTATTTGTCTGGAATTGATGCCGCCCCGCCTCACACCGCCACGTTGTGCTGCGGCCGTCCCTCTAAAAACGCAATCACATTGTCCACCGCCCCCTCATTCAACAAATCCACCCCCTCTAAAGTCTGATCCGCCGCGTGCGGCGTCAGCACCACCTGCTCGCACGCCAAAATCGGATGATCCCCCGGCAACGGCTCTTGCGGAAACACATCCAACCCCGCCCCGCCCAGATGCCCCGCCTCCAGGCTCTCGCGCAGCGCCGCGATATCCAGCACGTCGCCCCGCGCCCCGTTTAAAAGCAACGCCCCCTCCTTCATCAGCCCCAGTTCCCGCGCCCCAATCAGGTGTCGGGAATCCTCCGTCAGCTTGACGTGCAAACTGACCACATCCGCTATTTGTAGCAACTCGTCGAGCTCGACAAAGCGCACCCCGTATTTTGTCGCGCGCTCCTGGGACGGATTGAAGGTCCAGGCGATGACTTCCATCCCAATCGCTCGCGCCAACCGCGCCATCTCCGCGCCGATTGCACCCGTGCCCACCACGCCCAGCACCTTGCCCTGGAGCATGGTGTTCATCATCCGGGTCCAGCGGCCCGCCTGCAACTCGGCGGTTTGGAAATGGGCGCGTTTGGCCAGGGCGAACATCAGCCCGAATATGTGCTCGGCCACCACCGGCGCGGTGCGACCGGGTTGATTGGAGACGACAATCCCGAGTTCTCTGGCGATCTCGAGATCGATCATATCCGTGCCGATCGAACAAGTGGCGATCATTTTCAACTCGGGCAACGAGCGCATTTCCTCGCGCCAGGTGACGACCCCACGGGTATTGATAATGACCCGGGCCTTCACTGCCCGCGCAATTTTCTCCTCCGCACTCGCCGGGGTGTCCGCAAAGAGCTCCAGCTCCCCATAAGGGACCAGCTTTTCCAGATGCGGCGAACCGCCGATCTGGGTCGGATTGTCCCCGGGCACCACGATTTTTACGCGTTCTGACATGCCATTCCCCCGGTGAATTGCTGTCCATTCCCAGCTAGTGTATATTTCGCATTTTGCATTTGGCACATATAAACCCCAAAAGCGCGCGCCGCGTCAAGCGAGTCCTCCCATGCCCAGAGAGCTGATTGCCCCCGCCAAAGAACAGGCCGCCTTCCGCGACTACGAGTCTCCATCCCTCGAAAAGGGCCAGGTCCGCGTCAAAAGCCTCTTCGCCGCCGCCAAACACGGCACCGAAATGTCGCTCTTCAAAGGCTACGCCAGCCCACGCGGCGGCTTCGACCCCGAATTGCGCGTCTTTGACTACCAGGGCGAGGGCGTCAAATACCCCGTCAGACTGGGCAATATGGGCGTCGGCGAAGTCGGCGAAGTCGGTCCCGGTGTCACCCGGCTCAAAGCGGGCGACCAGGTCTTTAACTTCGGCCCCTTCCGCGAAGAACACATCTGGCCCGAAACCGTGCGGACGCTGCCTAAAGGGGTGCCCTGGCAAGCCGCCGTCTGCCTCGACCCCGCCGATTTCGCCCTCGGCGCCGTGCGCGATGGCAAAGTCCGTATCGGCGACGCGGTGGCGGTTTCGGGCCTGGGCGCGATCGGCCTGATAGCCCTGCAATTTTGCCGCCTAGCCGGCGCCCACCCGATCATCGCCATCGACCCGCTGGAAAACAGGCGACAGGCCGCACTCGCCTGCGGTGCCGACCTGGCCCTCGACCCAACCCAATGCGATGCCGGCGTCGAGATCAAAAAAGCCACCTCCAAGCGCGGTGCCGATGTCGCGATCGACTACAGCGGGCACCCCGCAGCCCTGCAACAGACCCTGCGCGGGGTCGCCTATTTGGGCACCGTCGTCTGTGGCGCCTATCCCGGTGCCTGGCCGGCGGGGCTGGACCTGGGCGCCGAGGCCCATATGAACCGCCCGCAGATCGTCTTCTCGCGCGCCTGCAGCGGACCCAATCCCGACCACCCCAACTGGAACGAAAATCGCCTATTCGACGTCTGCTGGCGCTTGCTCTCCGAGGGCCAGATCGACTGCGAGCCGATTGTAAAACCCGTCGTCCCCTTCGACGATCTCGTCGGCGAATATCCCAAGATCGCCACCCACCCCGAAGAGAATATCAAGCTCGGAGCCCGCTTTTAAAATGCGCCTGCTGCTCAACACCATCATGCTCGAAGTCAACCGCTGGACCCAGGACAAGGCGCTCACGCGGCCACTGGCGGCCCTATTGGAGCCGATCAAAGCCGCCGAATTTTCCGAGCTGGAGATCTGGCAATACCACATTTCCCAACTCCACCGCGACGAGATAGCAGCGTTAAAGGGCCAACTGGACGACCTAGGACTCCAAACCGTCGCCCTGGGTGCCTATCCGCTGTTGCACCTGGAGGGCGCAGAGGCTGAAGGAGCCACCGCCGACCTCGACCAGCTAATCGACTACGCCGAGATCCTCGGTGTCACCACCTTCAAGATCTTCCCCGGCCGCCTCGCCAGCGCCGACACCGACCAAGCCAGTTGGCAGCGCTCCACGGACCGGTTGCGCAACCTGGCAGCCCGACTGGCCCAAAGCGGCATGGACCTCACCCTCGAAACCCACGGCAATACGCTCTGCGACACCCAGGAAAGCACCCAGCGCCTCCTTGCAGACCTCGGCACGGTCCCCAATCTCGGCCTCTGCTTCCAGCCCTATACCGACCAGGGCACGGAAGAAACGCTGGCTTTCTTCGACGCGTTAGGCTCTTCAATACGCCACATCCACCTGCAGAACCGCTCCAGTGCCGACAATACCTGGACCCTGTTGGCCGAGGGCGACTGGTACGACTGCGCCCGCCTGCTCCAGCGCGCCAAAACCAGCGGTTTCGATGGTCTGCTCTCGCTCGAATTCACCGCCGGACTCTTCCCCCCCGAAGGCGAAGCCTTCGACCCGCAGACCGTCATCGACAACGCCGTTCAGGACTCCAACTTCGTCTTGCAAACCTGGAACGCCTAATAGAGAGGACTACCATGAAAATCGCCCTGCAGGAAGGCCTGCTGCCCGGAGACAGTCTCGCCGAAAAACTCGACTGCGCCGAAGAGTTGCAGATCGAAGGTTTAGAGGTGGGCGGCCGCTCGCGTCTCTACGACCATATCGAAACCTACGAAAAGGCCCTCTCCGGCCGCGCGATCAAGATCGTCTCTATTTGCGGCCAGGAAACGTTTGACTGGCTCGACCCCGACCCGAATAAGCGCAATGCCAGCCTCGCCGAGACCCGCCGCCAACTCGACGCCTGCGGCCATTTCCAAGCCGTCGGGCAGATCGTGCCGCCGATCTTCGGCCCGTCGCGCATCCCCGACCTCTCGCCACTCAAAGACGCCATCGCCCTGGAAAAAGACCTGCTTGTCGAACTGGTCAAAGAGCTGGCCGCCTACGCCGACAGCAAGGGCACCCTGCTGCTTTTGGAGCCCCTCAACCGCTACGAGCAACACCTTTTGCGCCGCCAGGCCGATGGCGTCGAAATCATCGAGCGCGCCGGCGAACCCCGGGGCGTGGCGCTGCTCAGCGATTTCTTCCACATGCACATCGAGGAAACCGATACCCCCGCGGCCTTTCGCCAGGCCGGCAAACACGTCGCCCACGTCCACATGGCCGACAATACCCGGATGCAACCGGGCACCGGCGATATCGATTGGCAAGCCGGTTTACAGGCGCTTAAAGACATCGGTTTTAGCGGCTATCTAGCCTATGAGTGCGGTATCGACGGCGAACGCAAAGCAGCGCTTAAAAAATCAGTCGACTTTGTGCGGAACACTCTTGCCGGGCTAGACTAGGAGCTGCGTCTCACGATGCGGGTCGGGGGCTGCCTCCGGGCAAAG
>JAYYUU010000331.1:0-8414 GCA_036343835.1 Candidatus Latescibacterota bacterium
TATTGTCTGGACGCCGAAGTGTCGTTTTCGGGTGCTGGATGGCTCGGTGGTCCAGGAAGTCCATAATTGCATCCAGGTATTCTGCGGCCGGCTGTCGTGTGAGGTCGTGGAGTTGAACCCCTCTTGGTCGAACTCCATCTGGGGATGGCGGTCGACCGTCTGCGGACCGAGTTCGGGGTGGTGGCCGGGTGGGTACGCCGCTAATTGCCTATCGCGAAATGGCGCGGCAATGGGCAGAAGCGGTGGGAACTTACAAAAGGCAGAGCGGTGGTCACGGCCACTACGCCCAGGTGCGGCTCCGCCTCGAACCGCTGGTGCGGGAAAAAGGCGTGATCTTCGAAAATATCGCCGACACTCCAGGGGGGACTGGAGGATCGGGGGCGAGGCCACCGTCCGGGGGTGCTGGTCGAATACGTGCGGCACGTGGTCGCCGAAGCACCGCTATTGGGCATGCGAGGCTATGCCTCCGACCTGCGCAGCCTGACCCGGGGGCGTTGCGCGTTCGCGATGGATTTAGTAGCCGTCTCAACACTCCTGGTGCGCTCCAAGCGTCAGCGAGCCGATCCACGGTTGGCGCAGCCGCGCGACAGCCAGCAGGGGTTTTAGGACGGCTGCTTAGCGCGCTATGCCATCGGGTCCGAAGGGCAGGCGGCGGAAATCGTCGCGCAAAGGCAGCAGGAGGGCAAGGTGCGGGAAAGGTAATTCAGTCCATATACAATCCTCCGTTTACATCGATGGTCTCGCCGGTGATGTGTTTGGAGTCGTCCGATGCCAGAAAGAGCGCGCAGTTGGCGACGTCTTCGGGTTGGCCGCTGCGGCCGATGGGAATCGCAGCCTTGAGCGCGTCGTGTTCGGGGGCTGAGGTCATGGCGGTGTCGATGACCCCTGGGGCAATGGCGTTGACGCGGATCTTATCAGCCGCCAGGGCGCGGGCCATGCCGATGGTCAGGGTGAGGACCCCCGCCTTCGCCGCAGCGTAGGGGGGCCCAGCGGCCAGCCCGCCGGTCTTGGCCGCCAGCGAGGTCATATTGATGATCACGCCAGATTGGCGCGCTTTCATGTGGGGGATGACGGCCTGGGCACAGAGGAAGGGGCCTTTCATATTGATGTCGACCATGCGGTCCCAATCCTCCTCGCGGCAGGATTCAAAGGTCGTGTAGACCAGATAGCCGGCGTTGTTGACCAGCACGTCGAGTTGACCGCACTGGTCGATTATGCGCGCTATGCCCGCTGCTACGGAGTCCTTTGCGGCGACGTCCATTTCCAGACCGAGGGCGTTCTGGCCAAGCTCGGCAGCAGCGCTGTGGGCGGAGTCCGGGTCGATGTCGGCGATGGCCACCCGGGCGCCCTCGCGGGCAAAGAGTTCGGCGATGGCTCGGCCGATGCCCCGGCCCGCACCGGTGATCAAGGCCGTCTGATTGTGTAACTTACCCGTCATAGTAATTCCCCTTATTGGAAGATCAACAACATCGAAACGCCGCCCACGCCCACGCCAAATAAGCCCGTGCGGCTAAACGCTTCGCGCCAGATATAGCGAGCGCAGAGATTGTCGAGGATAACGACCGCGCTGCCGCTGATGGGAAAGAACAGAGTGCCCTGGAAGTGGCTGAGCGCGGTGAGGGATGCGCCTAGGGCGACCAGGTTGAAGAGGCCGATCCCCAGACCCATGGCGAGTTCGCGGGAAGTGGGTCGGCGCCTGCGGCAGACGACGAAGAGTGCGCCGAGGAGCCCGGCGGTTAGCGCGGTGATACAGAGCACGTGTATGCGCAGGGGGTCGAGATCGGCGTAGTGGACCCAGCGCAGACAGCAATGGCTGATGCCCTGGAGCGCGAAGATGGTTGCGATCAGCAATAGCGCGTTGTCGGCGCCTGGTGCTTGCGTCGTAGAGGGCTGCCAGGTCATCAGGACCAGGGAGAATAGGGCAAGGGCAATGCCCAGAAATTGAAACGCAGAGGCGGTTTCCCCCCAGGCGAATATCCCATAGGCGATGGGGACGAGAATCGACAGGCGGAAGGAGGTCAGGACGATGCCGACCTGGACTGTTGCGAGGGCGTGAGTCATGACCAGCATCGAGATGATAAAACTGAGCCCGGTCGCTCCGCCGACCAATAGCACAGGTTCGCTGAATGAGAGGGTGCCGCGCCAGTGGAAATAGAGAATCAAGGTGGTGGCGATGACCAGGTAATTGGTCGAGATCACGGCCGGGGCGCTCAAACCGCGGCGCTGGGACCACTTCCACAACTGGCCGAAGCCAAACGAGAGTAAACAGGCGGCGATGAGCCAGGACAAGGGTGAAAATCCAGTTGCAAAGGAGTTGGGAAAGGCAGAGTAAAAGAGCGAAGATCCATCAACGAGAGCCAAGGTAAAGGGTATTAAACCTCCTCGCAAGTCCTATATTTTACACTGGTGTCCAATCTGAATAGACCGAGGGGAAATGGTGGACAAAGGCCAGGAAAATACACAGCGGCAGAGCGTCGTCGAACGACGGCAGGTATTGGGGGAGACGGTTCGCGAATTGCTGGCTTTCGACGACGAGCAGGGGTTGCGGTTGATCCTCAATAATCAACACCAGGCAGACCTCGCCGAGTTGGTGGTCCAACTCGGCGATAAAGACCGACAGCAAGTCTTTGCATTTTTGGCCGTCGAGTTGGCCGCCGAGGTATTGGCCGAGTTGGACACGGCCACCATGCTCGATGTGGCGGAAGATCTCGGCGCAGGGAATCTGTCGGGCTTGGTGGGCGAAATGCAGCCCGACGATGCGGCGGATCTGCTGGGCGATTTGCCCGAGGATCAGTCCGAGCAGGTGCTGGGACAGGTGCCCGCAGCGGAAGCCGGGGAGATCGGGGAGTTGCTCGCCTACCCGGAAGACACCGGCGGTGGCGTCGGGGCCATTGATCACCACGCTCAACGACGTATTTGCGCTGGCGATTTACTTCGCTGTGGCGCAGTTGTTATTGCATCTATGGGGATAGGCGTGCAGCGGTTTTATTGGTTTGGCGCGCTGCTCTGGGGCTGCGCCAGTCATCCGGTAGCTGAAAAGGAGTCGTGGTCCGTCGGTGCAGCGGCCCTGTTGCGGGCCCAACTCGATGCCGATGCCGCCATCGTTGCTGTCGACGCGGGCTTGCTGTCGCGTTTTTATCTCCAGCGCGGTGACCGACCGGCCTGGTGCGGCCCCACTGGTCCGCGGGCCCAGGCCGATGCCCTGTTGCGAATATTGCACCAGGCGACCGACGATGGTTTGCGCTCGGAAGATTACGCGCTCGCACAAATAGAAGATCGATTGGGTCGTTGGCGCAATCCTGGAGCCAAACCCGGTCTGGCGAGTATGATGCGGCTCGACGTGCTGCTGACGCGGGCTTTTTTCGCCTGCGGTGGCCATTTGCAGCGGGGCCGCGTCGACCCGCGCGCCATCCATCCCCAATGGCAGGCGCCGCGGCAGGCGGCGGATCTGGCGGGGTTGTTGCAGGCGGCGTTGGATCGCCAGCAAGTCGAATCCGCGCTCGCACGGCTGCGGCCCCCCCAGGCGGGATATTATCACCTGCGCCAGGCGCTCCGGACCTATCGCGAGATCGCGGCAGCGGGCGGTTGGCCGGAAATTGGACCTGGAGGGGGGGTGCCGCTATTACAGCGCTTGGTTCCGGTGGGCGATTTGGCCGGAGGTGTGGAGGAGTGGAGTCGGGCAGAGATAATCGCGGGCATCGCGCAATTTCAGGAGCGGCACGGCCTCGATCCCAGCGGTCGGTTAGACGCCTTGACCCTGGCGGCGTTGAATGTGCCGGTCGCTGATCGCTTGGCGGCGATCGAGCTGAATATGGAGCGCTGGCGCTGGTTGCCACACGATCCGGGCACGCGCTATATCCTGGTGCGGATCGCCGACTTTGAACTCGACGCGGTCGAAGCGGGGGAGACGGTGCTCAATATGCGGGTCATCGTCGGCAAGCCCTATTGGCGCACGCCGATTTTCAGTGCGCAACTCACCCACCTGGTGTTCAATCCCTTCTGGTATATTCCCCGCAGCATCGCCGTTGATGAGATTCTACCCATGCTCAGGCGCGATCCCGACTATCTGCAACGACGGGATATGGTGGTTACTGCCGGAGAGGGCTTGGAACTGGTCAGCGTCGATCCGGATAGCGTTGATTGGACCGCGTTGACAGCCGATGATTTTAGCTATGCCTTTACCCAGACACCCAGTCCGGCCAATCCCCTGGGGAAAATAAAATTCCTCTTTCCCAACCCCTATAATGTCTATCTGCACGACACGCCGAATACCGAGTTGTTTGCCGAGCGCATACGGGCGTTTAGCCACGGATGTATTCGCCTGGAAAAAAGTACCGAATTGGCGGCGTATGCCCTGCGGCAAGAAGGGCAATGGCCCCTGGCAAGAATCGTGCGGGAAGTCGTCAGCGGCGTCAATCGCGAGATTGCGCTCGAGCGACCCATGCCGGTCTATCTGCTCTACTGGACGACATGGATCGATGCGGCGGGATTGGTGCAATTTCGCCAGGACGACTACGATGCCGATTTGAACTTGGGGAGGATGCTGAGGCGCGAATAAGGGTACTGGGGGTTGGATTTTCCGTGGTTCATAACCATATTGGAGACAACCGTAAATTGGTGGATTTTCAGCGAGTGCAAGCACAGGGGATTGAATACCATGAGGGATGTCGTCGGGCTCATCCTCGGGGGTGGTCAGGGCAGCAGGCTTTTTCCACTGACGCAATTACGTTCTAAGCCGGCGGTGCCGATCGGCGGCAAGTATCGCCTGATCGACATTCCCATCAGCAATTGTATCCACTCGGGTATCAACCGAATCTTCGTCCTTACCCAATTCAACTCCGCCTCGCTACACCGGCATATCAACACTACCTATCGCTTTGATTCATTTTCCGACGGCTTTGTCGAAATCATGGCCGCCGAGCAGACCCAGGACAGCGCCGACTGGTATCAGGGCACGGCCGACGCGGTGCGCCAGCAGTTGCGCCATCTGCTCTCGCGCAAGGTCGAACAGGTGCTGATCCTGTCGGGTGATCACCTCTACCGGATGGACTATCACGCCTTTATCGAGGAGCACCGCGAGCGCGGTGCCGATGTGTCGATCGCGGTCAAACCCGTCTCGCGGCAAGAAGCGCCGGCGCTGGGGATCTTGCAGGCCGACGAGCAAGGGCAGATCGTCGATTTTCAGGAGAAACCGCAGGCTGCTGTAGACTTGGACCGATTGCGTCTGCTCGAGCCGCCGGGCGGGAACCCCGACGGGCTCTATCTGGCGTCGATGGGCATCTATATTTTTGAACCGCAGGTCCTGGTCAGCTTGTTGATGAGCAGTGACCAGGACGACTTCGGCAGGCATATCATCCCCGACGCGATCCACAAAGTCGGCGTCTTTGCCCATACCTTTGAGGGCTACTGGGAGGATATCGGCACCATTCGCTCCTTTTACGAGGCCAACCTGGCCCTGACCGATCCGCAACCGCCCTTCGACTTCTACCGCGCCGACGCGCCGGTCTATACCCACCCGCGCTTTTTGGCCGGGGCTCGTCTGGAGCATTGCCAGATCGAGCGCGGGATCGTCTGCGAGGGCTCGTATATCCGCTATGCCCAGATAGAACGTTCGGTTATCGGAATTCGCTCGATTATCGGCGAGGGATGTCAGATTGCCAATGCCATCATTATGGGAGCTGATTTCGACGAGTCGCCGGGCGCTCTCGAGCGCAATGCCGCCAGGGGGATCCCCAATATCGGCATCGGCGCCCACACTACGATCGACGGCGCGATTATCGACAAGAATGCGCGCATCGGCGAGCGGGTCAGCATCACCAATAGGGAGGGGGTGAGTGAGGCGGAGGGGAACAATTATTATATCCGCAACGGGATCGTGGTCGTGGCCAAGGACGCGGTGCTACCAGCGGGCACGGTTATTTGATACGCCGGAGTCGCTAAGGCGCGGCGAGATACCCATCATGCAAGGGAAAAATGGAAAAAGCTGGTTTAGTACTCAGTGCTGTGCTGGTTTTTGTCGGTGCTACCCAAACGGTGGCGGCAGCTGGCAAGATCAAGGGCCAGACATTCGGCGATTACTATGTCGTATTGGCCGCCGATGACGGCGAAAC
Source organism: Candidatus Latescibacterota bacterium (assembly GCA_036343835.1). Taxonomy (GTDB): domain Bacteria; phylum Latescibacterota; class UBA2968; order UBA8231; family UBA8231. The sequence goes on from JAYYUU010000331.1 coordinate 6,111, forward strand.
CAACTTGCTCGAAAAGTGCAACGCCTTCCAGCTGCGCCGCATTTACTTCACCTATGAGCAGAGTCTTGACGACAATTTCTCGATCCGCTATCGCCTCGAAGCCAAGGATGCTGGCTTTGGCAAGGGAGCGAAGATGGAGCCCTTCGTCAAGCACGGTTATTTGCAGTGGCAGAATGCCCTGGGCGGCTCGGATCTGTATTTGGGTCTGACAGGTACGCCGACCTGGGCCATTGCGGAAAAGGTCTGGGGCTATCGCTCGATTGCTAAGACCCTTCTCGATTTGAATGAAATTGGTTCCTCGGCCGATCTGGGTGCGGCCCTGAAAGGCCAGTTGGGCCAGTTGGGCTATCACGTCATGGTGGGTAATGGTCCGGGACAAACGCCCGAGGACGACCATGGTAAAAAATTATATGGGTCGCTGAGTTTTAAGGCTTCGGACAAGCTGGTGCTGGAGGGCTACGCCGACTTCAATATGCGGCCGGTTGGGCAGAATCAGCTGACGCTCAAGGTTTTTGCGGGTTTGCAGGGCGAGGGGTTTAATGTGGGTGCGGAGATTTTTTCGCGCACCAATGCCCAAGCCGCCGGTGGCGAGGATCTGACGATCAGCGGGCTTTCGGCCTTTGGTGCGCTGCCATTCGGCGAGTCGCTGAAGGGTTTTGGCCGGGTCGACGCCGTCGCCAATGACGCCACCGACACCACCGATTTGTTGGTGATCGCCGGTCTCGATCACAGCCCGGCGCAAAATGTGCATCTGCTGCCCAATCTGCTCGTCGCATTGCCCGATGGTCCCGACCCCCATATACAGGGGCGGCTGACTTTCGACTATAAATTTTAAGCAAAACCACAATCAATACAGCACGGGGGTGATTGTGGATAGCCAGCAGTTGGCGAGTCAGCTCTACTGTTGTATCTCCCTTTATGTCCTTAAATTTATACTCCTAAAAGCACCGTGTTAATAAAGGGGGATAATCTACGCCTATGGCTGCCGTATTGCGCCTGGCCGTAGCTGTGTTGGCATTGGGCTGTGGCGGCGAAGAAGCAGAGCCCAATGGCGAAGTTGCCCGCGGCAGCGTGCTCTTTATCCGCAATGGCTGCGCCGTTTGCCACGGTGAGTTGGGCCGGGGCAATGGTCCGGTCGCCGCCTCGCTCAAACCGCCGCCGCGCGATTTTCGCGATCTCACCGCCTACAAAAAGGGCAGCGGGCAGGAGGCGATCGCGCTGACTATTAAGCGGGGTCTGCCCGGTGCCACCATGCCGGGTTATCCGCATATTTCCGCCGCGGATCGCCAGTTGATCGCCGGCTATATTAAATCACTGCAAGGAGAAGTAATTGGCAAAGATGAGTGAAGTGCAGCAATGAGAAATGCGATAGTCACCTGGGTGCTATTGGCGTTGGGCTTTGCCGCCCCGCGCATGGTTGCTGCCCATAAGATCAATAGCAGCTATACCAATCTGGTCGTCAGTGCCGACACGGTGAAAGTGCGGGTGCGATTCGACGATTTTGATATGATAAAGATCGGCCTCGACCAGAACGGGGACGGTCTGCTCTTTTACGAGGAGATGGAGGAGGGTCTCGACCAGGCCTTCGCCTTCGTCCAGGAAAACCTCAAACTGCGGATCAATGGCCAGCCGGTGGCCCTCTTGCGCGGCAAGGGGGCTATCAGCCCGGACAACAAGGGCAATATGTTCGCCAATGTGTATATGGGCGCTGCGCTTGCGACCTCCACCACCCGGCTCGAAGTGCAGGTCGATTGGCCCGAGCGCTTTGGCGATGAACACAAGAATCTGGCCAAGATCCTGCTGCCCGGCCAGCCTCTGGTCCAGGCCATTTTTTCGGCGGAGGCTCCGCTGCAGACCTTTGTGACGGCCGAGCAGAAGTCGCTTGCGGAACAGATCTACGAATTTATCGCGCTGGGCGTCGAGCATATCTTTTTGGGCTACGACCACGTCATGTTCCTGCTGGCGTTGATCGCGGTGGGGGGGCGGCTGAACAATCTGGTCAAGATCGTCTCGGCCTTCACCGTCGCCCACAGCATCACCCTGTGCCTGGCGGCGCTGGCGATCGTCAGTCTGCCGGCCAAGCTGATCGAGGCCGGCATCGCCCTGAGTATCGCCTATGTCGCGGTGGAGAATTTTTGGCTCAAGCGCACCGATCGCCGCTGGATATTGACCTTTGCCTTCGGGCTGGTGCACGGCTTCGGCTTCGCCAATGTGCTGCGCGACCTGGGGTTGCCGACCCGGGGGTTGATCGCCTCGCTATTCTCTTTCAATATCGGGGTCGAAATCGGCCAGGTGCTCATCGTC
>JAYYUU010000332.1:0-12450 GCA_036343835.1 Candidatus Latescibacterota bacterium
CGCAGTGGCTATTGTGCTATTGGGTGGGTCGCTATTAGCGGTCAATGCGGTCGGGGCAGAGCAGCGGACCATTTCCGTCGTGGGTGAGGGACGAGCCAGCGCAGTGCCGGACAGAGCGCGGCTCTCGGTAGGGGTGACGACGCATTCGGCGAGGGTGCGGGAAGCGACACAAATAAATCGCTCCTCGATGCAGGAGATGCTCGTCGCCATGGCCGATCTGGGGATTGAGGACCGGGCGCTGGCCACCAGCAACTACTCGATTCACTACGAGCGGCCCCATTCCAAATCGGCAGAGGGCACAGGCATTTACCGGGTGTCCAATATGTTGAGGGTGGAGTTGGCGGATCTGGAAAAGGTTGACGTCGTGCTCGACGAGGTGGTCCGCGCCGGTGCCAACCAGATATGGGGCGTGGAAATGGTCCTGGCCAATGTCGAGGTGCTGGAGGCCGAGGCGCGGGCAAAGGCCGTCGCAAACGCCCGCGCCAAAGCCGAGGAGCTGGCGCGTTTGCACGGGCGGAAATTGGGCGAGGTGCTGCGGATTGCCGAAGAGGGCGCGGGGCGGCCACAGCCGCGGATGATGGCGCTGGAGGCGGGCGGTGGGGTGATCAAGCCCGGCGAACAGAGTGCGACGGTGAGGTTGGAAGTGGTCTACGAGTTGCGGTAGGGATAGCAAAAAAATAACGCGCCCCGGTATCGGGGCGCGCTCGAGTTTGATTAAGCGTCTGGATCAGACGTATTCGATGATATCGGTGGGCAGACATTTGAGGTCGCGGCAAATATTGGACAAGGTATAGGGGTCCATGCCTTCGGCGCCCTGGTCGATGTTTTTTTTGATGTTGTGGTAGGTTGTCAGATTGATTTTGGGTTTGCGGTCTTCGAGCATTTGCTCGATTTCTCTTTTCTTGAAGCGGATCATGCGATATCCTCGCGTTGAACTGCGGTATTGGAGTAGCGTGTCCTATAATTAAGTCAACGGGGAGGTCGTCGTCAAAACCTCATGTGGATATTCGCGACAGCGGATTTGCCCGCGGACTTTGCGGCCAATGGCGAGTGGCTCGCCGGGCTGTCGCGCGCTGATTATAAGCTGGACGCGCTTGTCGTGGTCAGGGACAAGCGCCCACCAATTGGCGAAGGTCGAGGCGATGCTCGCGGGGCTACTAGATTGTTTCGCCACGGTGTTTTTCGTGCCCGGCAATCACGAGTTATGGGTACGGGGCGAGGGTGGGAACTCGCTGGAGAAGTTCGACCGACTGATCTCGTTATGTCACAAGCTCGGCGTTCACACCACAATGCGCACTTGCGCCTGGCCCACGGTCGGCGCGGTCGGGCCTATGCGCTGGCGCAAATCGCCTGAGATCTACTCGTAGCGCAGCGCGTCGATGGGATTGAGCAGGGCGGCCTGGCGGGCGGGGTAGATGCCGAAGCCGATGCCGACGGTGGCCGAAACCCCAAAGGCCAGGATGATGGTCCAGGGCTGGACGATGGTGCGCCAGCCGGCGTAGAGGGTGATGATCTCGGGGATGGCGTAACCCAGCACCACGCCGATCAAGCCACCGAATAGGCTCACCAGCAGCGATTCGACCAGAAATTGCGAGAGGATGTCGTGCCGCCGGGCGCCCAGTGCCCGGCGGATGCCGATTTCGCGGGTGCGTTCCAGCACCGAGGCCAGCATGATATTCATAATGCCGATGCCGCCGACCACCAGCGAGATCCCGGCGATACAGCCCATGACGATATTGAAAATCTGCTGGGTCTTCTGGCTCTGGCGCAAAAGCTCTTCGGGGATCGCGATCTTAAAGTCCTCGACACCCCGGTGACGGCGGTTGAGGATGGTGCGGAGGATGGCGGCGGCTTCCTGCAACTGGTCGGAAGTGGGGATTTTGACGGTTATCTGGCTCAGCTCGGCCTCGCCCGGCTCCCAGTGGAAGCGGTTGAGCATGGTGGTCAGCGGGATGTAGATATCCTCGTCGGTATTGCGGACTTCGAGTACCCCGCCGATTTTGCCCCCGGCCGCGCCCTTGTCGGCCAGCACCCCGATAACGGTGAACCACTGATTGCGAATCTTGACCCGGTCGCCCAGGGGGTCGTCAAAGAAAAACAGCGCCCGTTTGGCGTCGGCGCCCAATACGCAGACCCGTTTGGCCTCGCGCAGATCCTCCGTAGAAAAGAATACCCCGCTGCTCATTGCTGCGTCGATTACGGTCAGATAGTCGGACGTAGTGCCGACGGCCATGGTGCGAAAGGTGTTGCCGTGGGCCTGCGCTTTGACTTTGAGCTCGCGTTGCGGGGTGACGTAATCGGCGATTAGGCAGATTGTGTCAATCGACCGCGCGTCGTCCCAGGTCAGGCCCTGGGAGCGGTTGTTGTCGGTGTTGGCGGCTTCCGACTCGTCGTCCTCTTCCCTGTCCCACTGTTGGACGATGATATTGCTGATGCCCATCTGGCGGATCTGCTCGAGGGCTTCCTGCTTGGCGCCCTCGCCGATCGAGAGCATGGCGATGACGGCGGCCACGCCGAAGATGATGCCGAGCATGGTCAATAGCGTGCGCAGTTTGTGCGAGAGCAGTCCGACCAGGCTCAGCGAGACGGTTTCGCGCAGATCCATAGGCCGGCCTATGGGAGCTGCGGCGAGGCCGGTTCGGACTCTGCGACGAGGCCGCCGATGGCGTCGGCGGCCCGGGTCGGATCGCGCAGGGCGATGCGGTCGTCGGGGGCGAGCCCCTCTTCGACGACGACGAAATCATCGTTTTTCTTACCCAATTTCACTTCTCGCTCCTCGGGCTGGCCGTCGACCACGCGATAGACGAGGGTGCGACCGTTCTTCTCGAAGATGGCATCGAGGGGGATGTAAATGGGCAGGGGGGCGGTCTCGGCAACGACTTCATCGGTGGCCACCGCCTGTACTGAGTCGGGCTGGGCAGTGGGTTTGGGCGGGATGGTTTCGATGATGACCCTGGAGGTCGCGGACATACCGGGCTTGAGGCGGCCATCCTCTTCCTCGATTTCGAGCATCACGTCGAAAACCTTGACGTTTTTCTCGCCCTCTTTTTCGCGACCGATTGAGGCGATGCTGGTGATTTTGCCGTGGAAGGTCGGATCGGGCAGCGCGTCGAGCTTGATGGTGGCGACCAGCCCCGTATCGAGCTTGTCGACGTCGACCTCGTTGACGAAGGTCTTGACCTGCATGCGGGAAAGATTGGGCAGCGAAATGACGTTGACACCGCCCCATATCTCGTCGCCAACGCGTATTTTTTCATGCCGGCCGCCCTTCCACATCTTGCCATAGACCACCAGCCCGGGTTTTTCGGCGTTGACGGTGGTGTAGCCCAGCTCTTTGCGAGCCTTTGCCAGCTCGCGTTCTTTGCGTTCGATTTCGATCCGGCGCTTTTTGACCTCGGCTCCGTTGACCACCTTTTGCGAATCGAGTTTCTCGATGGCCTGCTGGTGGCTCAACTCGGCTTTGCGGGCTTCGATTTGCGCCTCCTCTTTCTGCACCGTAGCCTCGAAGACCATGCGCTCCACCTTTAGTTCGGCCAGGCGCAAATTCGCCTCCTGGTTTTTGATCTCCGCCTTGAGCTTGCTGATTTCAGCTTTTTGGGTAGCTTCGGTTTTCACCAGGTCGGCTTTGGATGATTCGACCTGCTGCTCGGCGTCCATGACCTTTTTCTGGAATTCGGTCTGTTCGTATTGCACGAGCAGATCGCCCACGGCGACTTGCTCGCCCTCGGGGAAGAGTTCGACAATTTTTAGCTGGCCTCTGACGCGGGGCGCAACGATGTTTTCCGCTTCCACCGCTTCCAACTCGCCGCCTTTGAGTTTGAGCGAGATGACGAACTCGCCCTGCTGGACGGGATAGGTGGGCACCGAGGAATCGACTTGGTCTCCCAGCTGTCGCGAGACCAGAAATGCTCCGGCCGAGACGACGGTCAGCAGGCCGCCGATAAGCCACAGCTTGCGGCGGCCATTGGTAGGTTTGGTCTGGGATTCAGTCAAAACAATCTCTCGCTTCAGGGCGCGGTGGGGGCTGGAAGCGCGATGATATCGCCTTCGGCCAATCCGGAGGTGACAACCGCCGCGATGGCGTTTTTCTGGCCTAATTCTACCGCCATCTCGGCGAATTCGCCGTCGGCAAACCGCAAGACCACGTAGCCGTCCTCGCGGTAAAAAAGAGCCGTCAGCGGTATTGAAAGGACGTCGGGGACCGCTTCGAGGACGATTTCCACCTCGGCTGACATCCCGGGCTTGAGCCGGTCGTCCTGCTCGTCGATGTCGATCACCAGATCGAAGACCCGGATATCGGGTGCCCCGGGCTGGGGCGAAGCCATCGGCGCCAAGTCGGTCAGCACGCCGGAAAAAACCGGGCCGGGGAAGGCCTCGAGGCGGATATGGGCCCGCTGGCCGACGCGAATTCGCTCGATGTCCATTTCGCCGATCAGACAGTGCACCTGCATATTGTCCAGGTCGGGGATGTGGAGCAGGGGTGTGCCGCTCCAGACCTGGTCGCCGACGGTTACTTTGGATTCCTCGTCGCTGCCCCGCTTCCAGATCTTGCGGTAGACCACGATACCCGGCTTGTTCGCGTAGAGGCTGGTGCGCTCGTAGTTGCGGCGAGCCCGGTCGTAGCGCTCCTGCCGACGTCTGATTCGCCCATCGTAATTGTCCAGATCGACGCGGTTGACCTCTTCCTGGGCGGTGGATTCCTGGCGGGCAACCGCCATGGCGCGCACGGCGCTTTGGAGGTTGATCTGCCCCTGCTCCTGGTCGATGGACGAGGCGAATTTGGTGCGTTCCTGGTGGAGCACAGCCAGTTGGTGCTGAGCCTCTTGGCGCTGGATAGTGCGTTTGATATCGGCCAGCCGCTGTTGGCGCTGGGCCTTGGCTTTGGCGAAATCGGATTGGGCTTGTTCGAGCTGGCCTTCGCGGTCGAGCATTTCGCGCTCGAATTCGGCGGGGTCGAATTGGAGCAGCAGGTCGCCTACTTCCACTTTTTTGCCCTCCGGGAAGAGGTGGACGATCTTGAGGCGGCCGCCGATCCGGGGCGATTGCACAATCTCGCCCCCAGCGGACTTTATCTCGCCGCTTTCGTAATGGGTGACCAGAAACTCGCCGCGGGTGACGGTGGCGGTGGGCAGGTTTGGCGGAGCGGGTTGGCAGGCGCAAAAAATTAGGGCGCAAAGGATTTGTCTCATCCTGCGGTCTCCTCCGCCACTGGGTGGTCGCTCTCGATCAGGCCGTCGCGGAAGCGCACGATGCGGCGACTGTGGCGGGCGATGTGCTCTTCGTGGGTGACGAGGATAATGGTGTTGCCCGCCTCGTGCAATTGCTCGAAGAGCTCCATGATCTCCTCGCCGGTGCGAGTGTCGAGGGCGCCGGTGGGTTCGTCGGCGAGGATGATCGAAGGGTCGTTGACCAGGGCGCGGGCGACGGCCACCCGCTGGCGCTGGCCACCCGACAATTCGTTGGGGCGGTGGTGGCTGCGATCGCCCAGACCGACGGCTTCGAGGGCGCGTTCGGCCTGGGCGCGTCTTTGCCGCACCGGCAGACCGCTGTAGATCAAGGGCAACTCGACATTGCCCAGGGCATTGGCGCGGGGCAAGAGGTTAAAGGTCTGGAAGACGAAGCCGATCTCCTGGTTGCGGATTCTGGCCAGGTCGTCGTCGTCCATCTGGCTGACCAGCGCGTCGCTGAGCTCATAACTGCCTGCGGTGGGGACGTCGAGGCAGCCGAGGATATTGAGTAGGGTGCTCTTGCCCGATCCCGAAGGACCCATGATGGCCACGTATTCGCCGACCTCGATATCGAGGGCGATGCCGCCCAGGGCGCGGACCTGGGTGGCGCCCATATCGTAGGTTTTCTCCAAATCGCGAATTTTAATTACGGCGGTCATTTTAATTATCGATATAGCGGATCTGGCTGCGCGGCAACCATCCGCTTTCTTTTGAGGAAGGGTTGCGCACATGCAGCCAATTTTCTCGCTCATCCTCGATTAATAAGACGGTTCCCGCATCGAGCCGGGCTAGGATTTCGCCAGCGGGTGAGATCGTAGCGCGCAGCACTACGGCTTGCGGGGCGTAGACCATGCGGTCGACGAAGTCATCGATGGTTTGGCGGAAGACGATCATCGCGTCGCGGGCGTAGTCGCCGTGGGGGGTGATCCGCGTGGCGGCCAGGGTGCTATAGCGCCAGGTAATGCCCGCCGCCTGGCTATCGGCGCGGAAACGGGCGATTTCGGGATTGGGGGCGGGGACATTTTGGCCCGTGGTGGTAAAGACGGCGGTAATCAACGTTTCGGTGTCGGGATTATAGGGACTGGGGCGGGCTTGCCAGCGGAGCAATTGGCCGCCCTTGTAGACTTGCAGGATATAGGCTCGGGTGACTTCGTCAAAACTGGCCGCAATGCCGCGATATTCGCATTCGGCGCGCTGTAGTTGGCCGATATTCCGGGCCATATCGCGCTGGATGCCTGGACCGGGGGAGGGGAGCAGGACCAGGACGGGGACGATGGTCGTCTTGAGGATTTGGGTGGCTAAATACACGATGGAATATGTGTTTAGGGATATATAGCTATGCTAGCACTGCTATTTATCCTTGTCAAGGGAGTTGTTATAAATAGGCGCTTATAGCACCTAGCATTAACGGCTAAAGCTACGTGCGGACGGTCAGGTCGAGGGGGACCGCTGCGCTCATTCTCGTGGCACATCCCCTGCGAGGGGCTACTCCCTGATGTTGCCATCCTGCACAATCAGGGGCAGCAAGCCGCTACGAGGTCCCCCTCGACCTGACCTTGGAAACGTTAGCGATTTCCGCTAGGGCCTATAACCGTGGAAATTCGGGGAGGATTAGCAGGGGGGGCAGCCGTCAGACCCAGTAGATATTGTTGTCGGTCATCCCGGTAAGATAATCGATGATAAGCCACAATCCCGCCACGGTGAACTGCCCCAGAATCAACCCCAGAAAAAAGGGTTTGGCCCGGTGGAAGAGCGCCGGTCCGCCGTATTTGAGGATCAGGCTCTTGAGCAACCAGGCCAGAAAGACGCTGAAGGAGATGTAGTTGGTCATCGAGATGGTGCTGACGGCAAAGCCCAAGGGGTGCAGCGGCCACCAGAGAAAGTGCTGGCGGGCCAGCATCAACCCGGCCATAACTGAACCGCCCGCCACCGTCGAAATCCAGCCGACGAGGTTGGGTCCTTCGGGATTGTTTAGATGCCCCGAGATAAAATTGAACGGGTAGACGGGACCGCCGGTGGGGCCGAAAAACCAGCCGTTGAGGTTGATACCTCCGTAGGTGTAGCTGAGGTGGAGCACGGTGGCGATGGAGGCGGCGAGGCTGACGGCGATCGCCAGCGCCAGCGTCCAGAACAGACCGCACTTGCGGTGGCCGAGTCGTTCTTCAGCGAATTTGAGGCCATTTGCGCAGGAGGCCATGACGAAGGTGCGGATATCGGCGGCCCAGACGAAGGTGAAACCGAGGGCGACGAGCGAATGGGGGCCCATCGCGGTGGTGCCGAGGGCGGAAGTGGTAAAATCGGCGGCGATCAGGGGCGCTCGGGCGGCGGCGATGCCCCCTTCGGCGACGACGCGAGTGATGGCGATAAAGACCAGATACATCGTCGTGAGATAGATCGGTAGCAGCCAGAGTGCCAGGCCGGCCAGCCACAACCAGGCGGCGACGAAGGCGACGCTCAGGGCCAAGCCATAGACGGCGACCCGGTAGGAGAGGATCTCGTCGGAGTCGTCGATCTGGGGCGCGTCGTAGAACGCTTTGCGCAGGACCTGTCTTAGGTGGGGCCTGGCCGTCCACAGCCCGAAAATAGCCAGGACCAGCATCGCCCCCATGCCCTGGTGGGCGAGGATGGGGAATCCCCCGGCATAGTAGAGTTTCTGGGTGCTGGTAAGGCCGACGATGCCGAAGATGCCCTGTTCGACGCGGGCTATGAGATTGAAGAACCAGATGGCGAAGGCGATGTCGAGGTTGACGAAGTAGGAGAAGCCGAGCATCGGGAAGCTAAGGGCGATGGCCTGGGAGGTGGTATTGCGGAAGAGGGGGATGCTGGTGCGCAAATTGACATCGGGTACGAAGTTCCAGTAATTGTGCAACGCGTTGAGGCTGCCGACGATAAAGGGCAGGGCGAAGCCGATCCACATCAGCCCGTTTTTGAAAAAGGGTTTGAAGATCGAGGGCTGGTTCCGGTCTTCTTCGATCATCGCCAGCGGCACCTGGACCAGGGGGAAGGCCAGGCGTTCGCGCTCGATCCACTGGCGGCGCAGGACGACCATGATGCAGATCATGGAGAAGTAGATGGCCAGCACCAGGGGGATCCAGGCCGCAAGGGGTATCAGCCAGGCGCCCCAGGGCAGGTCGTAGCCCTGCGGTGCGCCCTCGTAGAAGAATTTGACGGCTTCGGCGTCCTGGGGCACCAACCACGATTTGACATAGGGGTGGATCAGCTGGGCCCATTCGTTTTCCGGGCTGGCGTAGTAGAGGCCGCCGCTGATAATGGGCAGCAGATACTCGGTCAGCCCCATGGTCGGGATCGAGCAGCCGACGATTCCCATGATGTAGACGACGACCAGTTCTTCGCGCTTGAGCGCCAGGCGGGGGTGTAAAAAACCCAGGAAGGTGTGGACGAAGAAGGTGAAGAGAAAAAACAGGAAGATGGCGCCGGCGGTGCTGAAGTCGAGCGCCATATACGAGCCCCGCAAGACCATATTGCCGTAGGGCCCCCCGACGCCGATACAACAGGCGATAGCGGCGCCGACGAATAGCGCGCGGGTGGTGACGCCAGAAGTGGGCGTGTCTTCCATGCAGATAACACTCGGCTTATAAGTCGTAAATCAGGAGCAAAAATAGGACCAAACCAAGCGAGTGACAACTCGACGCGGAATGGGTTGAGGTTGTGCAATATACAACGCTGGGCGAAACGGATTTGCGGGTCAGCGAGATTGGCTTGGGCACTTGGTCGTTCAATTCATCGGTATACGGGCCGGTGGCCGAGAGCGAGGCGCAAAGCGCGATCTGGGCGGCGCGCGAGGCGGGGATCAACTTCTTCGACACCGCCCCGCTCTACGGAGATGCCGAACGAGACGGGATGGCGGAAGCAGTCCTGGGCCGGGGGCTTGGGGGCTGGCGGGACCAGGCGGTCATATCGACCAAGTTCGGCCGCAAACCCACCGAGGGCAATAAGGCCAATTTCTACGGCGCCTATGCCGTGCAGTCGGTCGAGGAGAGCCTCGTGCGTCTGGGCACGGATTATATCGACGTGCTCTTTTTTCACTCGCCCTTCTCCGCCGCCGAGATCCACGACGATATCTGGGAGGCGCTCGCCGGGTTGCAAACTGCGGGGAAGGTGCGCTATATCGGTCATTCGATCTCCAAATTTCAGGACACCGAGGCCATGGCTCGCAGCTGGGCGCGCGCGCGCAGAATCGATGCGGTTCAGGTCGTTTATAGTCTGCTCAACCGCGAGGCCAAAAAGCTCATCGCCGAGTTGGGTGTCGGTGGGATCGGCGTGGTGGCGCGCGAGTCGCTGGCCAATGGATTCCTCTCTGGAGCGGTCGGGCGCGACGCGGTCTTTCCCCCCGGTTCGCTCAACGCTCGCTATACCCGCGAGGAAATCGTCGAGCGGGTGGTGCAGGTCGAGCGGCTGTCTTTTCTGGTGCGCGGAGAGGTGGAGTCGATGGCGCAGGCGGCACTGCGCTGGGTGCTGGACGATCCGGGGATTGCGCTGGTGTTGACCGGAGCCAAAACCGCGGCGGAGGTGGCGGACTGTGCGGCGTCGGCCAGCGCCACCGGTTATGCTGCGGCCGAACTCAAGCGGGCTAATGCGGTTCACCAACGCGATTTTGCTGCGGCCTAAATCCCATGTATCCAGTTAAAATAGCAATTGTCGGCATGGGGGGGTTTGCCCGGACGTATTTGCGCGATATCAATGGCGTGGCCGGTTTTGGGCAGCACGTGGCCCAGGTGGCGATCGAGACCGATCAGCGGACCTTTGGCGCCGAGATCGAGGCACTGGTGGGGCGGCAAGTCAAAATCTTCTTCTCGCTGCGGGAAATGCTGGCCGCCTACCGCGACGAGATCGACCTGGTATGCATCCCCACTGGCATTCCCCTGCACCGCGCGATGACCATCGCTGCACTCGAGGCCGATTGCCACGTATTGGTGGAAAAGCCGGCGGCCGGATCGATACAGGATGTGGATGCGATGCTGGCCGCCCAGGCGCGGGCGGGGCGGATGTGCGCCGTGGGCTTTCAGCACCTGAGCCAACCTAGCTATCAATTGGTCAAAAACTGGATCTGTGCGGGGCATCTGGGGCGGATTAGCTCGATCAAGGCCTGCGGTTGCTGGCCGCGCGATCCGGGTTATTACAATCGCAATGGCTGGGCTGGAAAACTGGCGGTGGGGGATACTTGGGTGCTCGATAGCCCGCACAACAATGCGCTGGCCCACGCGGTCAACGCGATGTGCTTTTTGACTTGTCAGCGACACGACGAGACGTTAACGCCCATTGCGGTCCAGGCCGAGTTGTATCGGGCCAATTCGATTGAGTCGGCGGATACGGCCGTATTCAGAGTAGATACCGCCGAGGAGACCGAAATCTTTTTTGCGGTGAGCCATTGTAGCGAGGAATTGGTCGAACCCCGGTATGAAATTTGCGGGGAGTTGGGCCGGATCGAAATGAACTACGGGGGCGATGCCGAAGTGGTGTGGAACGACGGTCGGAGGGAAGGGCTGGTGGCGGCAAAAAGGGAGCGGGTCTTATTGGCAGATGTGGTGCGGGCCGCTTCGATAGAAAATGGAAAACCCGCCGCGTCGCTGGCGCTGGCTCGGGCGCAAACGCTATGCGCTTGCGGGACATTCGAATCCTCTGCCATCGGCGAGATTCCGACGGCATTGCGCCGCGTCGCTGGCGAGAGTGGGCAGGTCGCAGTCGCGGGGATGACCGAGTGGATTCAGGCCGCCTACGAGTCGGCGGCGCTATTTTCCGAACTCGATATCGACTGGGCCATAGCCGGGGAGCGGATCGATCTGGAGGGCTACGGTTACTTCCCCAGTTTTCGCGCCATCGGCAACCATTGAAGATCAACCCAATCACCGATTGAGAAAGGGGGGACATTATGCCAGCTAAGACTGTCCGGGTCGGCATTGTCGGCATGGGGATCGGCAAGCCCAATGCCCGGGCCATCGCCCGACATGCGCAGGGCCAGGTGGCGGCGCTATGCGATTTGGACGAGGAGCGGATGGCCGAATTCGCCGCCGAACTGCCCAGCGAGGTGAAGTTTTACACCGATTATAAGGCCATGTGCCGGGATGCAGAGCTCGACGCCGTCTTTGTCGGCACGCCCAACCAATGGCATGTGCCCATAGCGCTCGAGGCCGTGCGGCGCGACAAGCACGTGCTGGTCACCAAGCCCCTGGCCGATGCCGAAAAGCCGGCGCGGCGCCTGGTGGACGCCGCCGAGCGATCCGGGGTGGTCAATATGATGTCGCTATCGACGCGGTTTAGCCCCGCCTGCCTGTATTTGCGCCAACAGCGGCACCAGGGTTTTTTCGGCGAGCTCTACTACGCCCGGGCGCGCAGCGTGCGCCGCAACGGGATTCCGGCCTGGAATCTGGGGTTTATCCAGGAGGGGGGTGGGGCTTTCCGCGATATGGGCGTACACGTGTTAGACGCGGCCTGGAGTCTATTGGGCTTTCCTCGGCCGGTGTCGGTCACGGGAGTGGCTGGTGCCCGTTTTGGTCCCTTAGGTAAGGGCTATAGCCACCCGGTGACCCGCAAGACCTACCGCCAGTTCAAAGCCGACGACTACGCCGGAGGTTTTATTCGCTTCGAAGGTGGAATCGGTCTACAGGTGGAGAGCTTCTGGGCCTCGCACCAGCCGGGCGAGATGCAGATCGAGCTTTTCGGTACCGAGGCCGGAGCTTCATATAGTCCGCTCAAACTCTATCGCACCGTCGATGGCGGCGAACAGGATACCGCGGTGAATTTGCGCCGTCAGCCCGAAGCCTGGGACAATATAGCCAGTCACTTTATCGATTGTATCGCCAATGGAGTGCCCTGCACGGCACCCCTTAAACATGGCTTGCAAGTACAGGGCATGATGGAAGCGCTGCTCAAGAGCGCGGGGACGGGTCGGGAAGTGCGGGTGAAAGGGGGGTAGGGCGTTTACCAATTCGGACAGGCGACGAGTTGGGCGTGGGTTTGTTGGCGGCCGATGGCGCTGATGCGGATGCCATTTTCGCCGAAGTTGATAAAGGCCAGGTCTTGCCGGCCGATTTTCGACTCGGTCAGGTCAACGGTCTTGCTGAGCATGTTGACCTGGTGCACCAATTTGATGATGACCAAGTCGTAGAGGGCCTCGATCATATGGCGCCGCCGCACCCGGCGTTCGTTGGCCTGGTAGCGCTGGGCGTGGTGCAGGAGCGCTTGTCTTTGCTGCATATAGGTT
>JAYYUU010000333.1:0-5984 GCA_036343835.1 Candidatus Latescibacterota bacterium
GACAAAATGGTTGGGGCGGCGGCACAACATCAGTCTATGACCAGCAGGCGGAAACCGCCCGGCTCGAGCGGTATTTCCACCTTGTAGGTATCGCCTGTCGACTTTTCCGTCGCGATCGGTTCGCCGGTAGACGCATACGTGACCAGCGGTTTTTTCACCACCAGTTCCACGCCGCGTGCCAGATCCGTCCTGCGGTTGACCACCAGCAAATGGGTCTCGTCGTCGCCGTCGCCGAAAAAGCCCAATTCGAGATCGCGATCCGCCCCGGCCAGAATATCGTTGGGCAAAATCGTCCGCACCCAGCGCGGTATGGCGCTCGAGGTGGTCATCCAGCCGTGGTAATACAAATCCTTTAGCGGCGCGCTCAACCGCTCCAGGCTGTCGTTGAGCGCCCGCACCTCTGCATATGCCGCCGTCGGCACACCGGCATCCACCAACCCCCTATATATGATGTGATCCTGGCTGGGATCGCTACCCGAGCTATAGACAAAATAAACGACCCCCGATGCGCCACGCGACAGCGCCAACCCCGCCTGGACGCGAATCTCGGCCACCGTGGGATAGCGATAGTAAAGGTCACTCCGCTCTCCGCATGCGGGATAGGCCTCGTCGGAGCGCAACTCGCTATGCGCCTGGATGACGGCGTGCCAGCGACCAGCGCGCCTGCCGACCTCCCGGGTCGTCAGATTATACGTCGCCAACAATCCGTCCAGCGCCTTAGTTACCTTGCGCCGATCGCCCCGGCAGACATCGCCGCGAAACACATAGTGCTCGTGCTGGAAGATATTGGGTGGGTCATTGCCCTGGAAGAAGCGGTCGAGAAAATCAGCGGCATGCCCGCCGTACTCGTGTAAGCCCGCCACCGCCAGTGCCGGACGCTGCGCATCTTCTCCGCGCAATACCCCGACCACCGCGCCCAGCGCCGGAAAGAAGCGGCGGTCGTATTGCTCGTGGGAAATTAGATAGCCCTGGAAACCCCGGGAATACTTCCCCCACTGGCGCTTGAGCGCCCGCACCCTCCTGGCGACCGAATCGGCGAATCCGGGTGCGGATTCACACTGTGGACTCGGCAAGCCCTGGGGATCGACATTGCAGGTTGACCAATTCTCCAGCTTGTCGTGATCGCCAAAGCCCGGCGCGAGCGGTTCGTAATAAACGGGCAGACCCAGGCCGTGCTCCTCGGCAAAACGCATGGCCAGCTCTTCGGTCCTAATCCAGTCGCGAGCGGGCGGCGGATCCGCAAGTCCTATTAGCTCGTCTACCGCCAGGGTATCCCGCTGTAGCCATTCGAGGAAATTGACATTGAGGTCCAAAACGAGTTGCTGTGCGGCCGGGCCGAAGTCGGTGCGACCATTGGCCAGACCCGCCGGCAGCCATACGCCCCTCACCAACGCGCCGACCGTTACCGTCCTGGGGACGAAATCCGCACCCAGCGCAGTCCTGACTGCACCCGCCACCACCTGCCCCGCCCCCCGATCACAACCTGCGATGCACAACGCAATGACCAGCAATAGCTGGTAGCGAAATTTTCGCCTATCCGTCTTCGGGAGCTGGTCCATTTTTATCGCAACCGCCGCCGTAAAGGCCGTGATTATCCCCCATCCGCAGCGCCCATAACCGCCAGCAAACGAAACCCGCCCGCCGTCAACTCCACTGCCACTGCGCCATCCTCCACCGCCATAACCTCGCCCGTCACTGCGTCTCGGACCCCAGCCCCCTTCACCTCCAGCGCCACCGTGCGCCGCTCCCAGGTCCGGCGGTTGACCACCAGCAAGTGCGTCTGCCGCATCCCATCGCCGAAGAGCCCAAATTCCAGATCGCCATCGGCCCTGGACAACAACGCATTTTCGCGCAGCTTCGCCGTCCCGGTCGCCCCGTGAAAATACAGGCTCTCGAGCACCGGACTCAGCGCGCGCAGTCGCCCGTTGAGCCGCTGCACGGCCGCATAGCTCGCCGTCGGCACCCCGGCGCTGTCCACCAAGCCCTCGTAGTAGCGCGTCTGCACCCACTCACCCGCATCACTGCGATATTTTTCCACCCCCGAGCTATACATGAAATAGACGATGCCCGCAGCCCCCCGCGATAGCGCCAGCCCCACCTGTAGCGAAATTTCCGCCGCCGTTGGCTTGCGATAATAAACCTTTCCCTCCCGCACTTCGCTCTGCACCTGAACAATGGCGTGCCAGCGCCCCCAACGGCCCTTGAGCAAAGGGGCGACGGCGTCATACCCACTGAGCAAAAAACTCAGTTTCAGCTGCAAGCCAGCGCCGCGAATGGGCACTTTGCCGCGAAAGACATAGTGCTCGTGCTGGAAGATATTGGCTTGGCCACGCTCCTGGAAAAAGGCCGCGGCGAAAGCGGCGCGGTCCTCGTAGTGGTCGATGCGCCCCACCGTCAATGCCGGCCGCGACGAGTCTAGCCGTCCGAGCGCGGCCACGACCCCCTTGAGTGCCGCATAGTACTTACGATCGTAGTCCTCATGCCCAACGAGATACCCCTGCAACCCCGCCGCTCCGTCCCATTGGGTCTTGAGGGCCCGGATGCGCTGCGCCACCGAGTCGGCGAAACCCTCGCCCAACAGAGAGCGCTGCGCCCAGTTTTGCAATTTGTCATAAGGGGAATAACCACGCGGCTCGTAAAAGATCGGCATCTGCAACCCGCGCGCATTGCAAAAGGCCATCGCCCGCGCCTCGGCCGTCTCTCCGCCCCGCACAATTCGCTGTAGCCACTCGATCTGGTTGAGCCCCAACTCCGCGAGGATCCGCTGGTCTTCCGCGCTAAAGCGATAGCGATCCAACCCCGCCGGCAACCAGGTGCCCAGCACCAACTCGCCGACGGGTACTCGGCTGGCATTGCGCGCGCTGGGGTCAGTGCTCGCTTGCTCTAGCGCCATCTTGCCAAGCGGCTCGGCACCTGGTGCTACTGCCTCTGGTGCGATCTCGACCCGATCCGACCCCCGCAGCCCGCACCCCGCGCCGATCAGGACGGCGACCAGCATCCAGGGGCCGCACCGCGTCATGACTGTAATTTGGGATTTTCCGCGTGGCGCACGCGGTCGCGTCTGTTCTTCTTGTCCATCGACCGCTGGAAGGCTTCCTCCAGATCGACCCCCGTCTGATTTGCCAGACAGGCCAACACGAAGAGCACATCCGCCATCTCCATCCCCAGATCGGCCTCCTCGCCCTCCTTAAAGCTCTGCTCCCCGTATGTGCGGGCCATCAGCCGCGCCAGCTCGCCGACTTCCTCCATCAGCACCGCGGTATTGGTCAACTCGGAGAAATAGCGCACGCCGATGGTGTTGATCCACTCATCGACCTCGCGCTGGCAGCCGCGCAGGGTGCGCTCAGACATCTACCGACTCGTAGGAAATCGGCTCCCGCCCGTCTTCCCGGCGCTGGGCGTTGACCTTGTCGATCTGCCAGGGCACGGCCGAGCCGTCCGCGCGGAAGCGTTGGTAATAACCACCCTGCCCGTCCTGCCGCTTAAAACGGCAGAGCGGCATCAGCGCCGCTGCTGGCCGCACCGCCGCCAGCGCATCGCCAGCCCGCGCCGCGCCGCTGGCCAGGTCGACGACTTCGATCGCATCGATATCGATGGTGCCCAAACCGCGATCGCGGGCAAATTGCAAATAGGGCGTCTGCTGCGGATCGAGCCCCATCAGATAGGTGGCCACTGCGTCGACATGCACCTCGTTAACCCCGGCTACCGACCAGCCCAGCGGATAATTGTTCCCTTCATTAAACGCCGTGCCGTCACGACCAATCAGCCCATCTACCACGCTGAGCCGCGGAATCTCGAGGCTGCGCAGCGCGATCAGCAGATCGCAGAGCTTGTGGTAGAAACGGTCTTCAAACAGGCTATAGCCGCTCTCGGTGATTCGCCAGAGATCCTCGCCCAATGGCTCGTCGACCGACTGCACGGCGCACAGGTGACGCTGGGGTTTGGCGACGATGCCCATCAGATTTTTGATCGACAGAGTCGTACAACCCAGATTGTGGCACTTGGCCAGGGGGGCATTGATAAAAAAAGCACAATCGGTCACCTCCCGGTAGAGGGCATAGCGGTCGAAGACCACCCCATCCGACACCTCGACGACGCGGGAATCTTCGTCGGCATTGAGCTCCTCCAACCGCGCACCGCGCTCTGCGACCATCGCGCGATAACCGCTTTTTTTCCAGGTGTGCCCCGACTTCTCGTGCTCCCCCGACTGCCCATCGGCGACCACCAGACGCTCCGCGGCGACTCCGCGCTCATGCAGCGCATCGAGCAATCCGCCGACGAAGCCGGGATGGGTGATAACGCGTTTATCGGGTGGAAAGAGCACCGTGGCATTGGGCTTGACCAGCACCGTAGCCTCGTCCGGCATCGGCACCTCCAGGGCCGAGAGCGTGCGCTGGGCCAATTCGCGATACATTTCAAATGGCGCTTCGGCACGGTCGATCGGGGTGCGCGCCAGATAGACTTTGTCGGGGTGTAGATTCATTGGGATCTCCATTCAGTTGCGAGAATAATGCCCTAAAACAAAAAGCGGTCAAGAGCCGCCCCAGAGCTCTCGACCGCTTTGACCGTCGTTTCGCGCCTTAGAGCCTTTCCAACTCGGCACCCAAAGCCCGCAGGCGGCGCTCGATATGGGCGTGACCCCGGTCGAGTTGATAGAGATTGTGGATCCCGGTGCGACCCTCGGCGGCGAGACCGGCCAACACGCAGGCCGCGCCGGCGCGGATATCCATCGCCTTGACCTTGGCGCCCTTGAGTTGGGCCGGGCCATGCACCAGCATCAGGCGGTCTTTTTCTGGCGAGATGCAGGCGCCGAAGGCGTGCAAATTCTTGACGTGGCCCAGGCGATCTTCAAATACCGTCTCGCGAATATAGCTATCGCCCTTGGCAACGCAAGCAAGGGCCATTATGCCGGGTTGTAGATCGGTCGGAAAGCCGGGATAGAAGGTCGTCACCACATTGATCGGCGAGAGCGTCTGAGGCCCCCTCACCCGCATCCACTCGCCCTCCTCCACCGTCTCGACGCCCATCTGCTGCAACTTGGCCTCAAAGACGTGCAGATGGTCCCGCACCACGCCCTTGAGCGCAATATCGCCGCCGGTAATGGCTCCCGCCATCATCAATAGCCCCGCGTCCAGACGGTCGTACATCACCGTGTGCTCGGCGCCCACCAGCCCTTCGACGCCCGTTATGCACACCTGCCGCGTACCCGCCCCCTCGACCTGCGCGCCCATCTGCTGCAATAGCGCCACGAAGTCGACGATCTCGGGGTCGGAGGCCGCGTTTTCGATCACCGACTCGCCTTTGGCCAGACAGGAGGCCATCACCAAATTTTCCACGCCGGTATGGCTGGGCAAATCGCAATACATAGAGGCGCCGGTCAACTCCTCGGCCACCACGTCGATGCCGCCGCCCGCCACGCCCTCGACCTCGGCCCCGAGCCGGGCAAAGCCGCGATAGTGATAGTCGGTCGGCCGCGAGCCGATCGTGCAACCGCCGACCTCGCTGATCCAGGCGCGGCGAAAACGGCCCAATAGCGGCCCGAGAAATAATAGCGAGGCGCGGAAACGACTGGTCAATTCCTCGGGCAGCCGATATTCTTCGACCGCCCGGGCGTCGATAACTGCGATTTCTTCGGTCATATCGTAATCGACCCGAGCCCCGAGCCAACGCAGTACTTCCAGCGCGACCAGCACGTCTTTGACCGGAGGTACGCGGTGCAAAACGGTCTGTCCCTCGGTGGCCAATAGCGAGGCCGCCAGCATCGGCAGCGCGGCATTTTTGGATCCCTGGACCTCGGCTGTACCCTGGAGCTGGTGACCGCCCTGTACAAAGAGGACTTCCGCAGAAGCCATTGTCTATCCTGAATTTATGACGGAGAGTAAAACGGGTAGGGAAGGGTTTTACCAATCTAAGGGCAGGGCCGTTTTTCGTCAATCGCAAATGCGCATAACGGCTTATCGACTTGACAGATACGCACTCATTCC
>JAYYUU010000334.1:0-5403 GCA_036343835.1 Candidatus Latescibacterota bacterium
CCTGCACCAGTTTCGTGAGCTGCTCAACAAGAACGGCGCCGCCTACTTGCGCCCCGACCCCTCCCTGGCTGGCGGCATCACCAATATCCGCAAGATCGCCGCCCTCGCCGAAGCCAGCTATCTTCAACTGGTCCCGCACAACCCTTTGAGCTGCGTACTCACCGCAGCCTGCGCCCATCTCGACGCCGCACTTCATAATATCGCGGTGCAGGAATATCCCGCCGACGACGACCAAGGGCCCAAGCGCGACCTGGTGTGCGCGCCCGTGCGCCGCGACGGGGGCTATCTGCTGCTGCCCGACGGCCCCGGCCTCGGAATCGAGCTCAATGAAGAGGCCTTCGACCACTATCCCCCCGTCCCCTACGAGCGCCCACCGGTCTGCCACCGCGACGGCGCGCTTCGCGACTACTGAGGAGCTCCCGCTTTGAAATACCGCTATGCCGAAATGATCTGGCACGAGACCCGCGACGCGGCCAAAGCCGGGCGCGTCGCCGTCGTGCCCGTCTCTACCCACGAGGACCACGGCCCCCACCTGCCAGTCGATACCGATGTCGTGCTCTGCAACGGCATCTGTGAAGACGCCGTGTCCCGCATTCCGGCGGAAGCCGTGCTCGCTCCACCGATCAGTCATGGATACAGCCCTCACCACATGGATTTCCACGGCACCCTGACCATCGCCTGGGACACCTTCATCCGCTATGTCAAAGACGTCTGCTGCAGTCTCGCCCACCACGGCTTCGAACGCATCCTCATCGTCAACGGTCACGGCTCCAACGCATCGCCGCTCGATCTCGCCGCCCGGCTTACCATCCTCGAGTACGAGGGCGAGATCCTCTGCGCCTCAGTCAGTCACTGGGACATCCACCGCGCCAGAGTCATCGGCAAGGAGCTGCGCGACTCCGACCACGGCGGCACCTCGCACGCCGGTGAATACGAGACCTCGCTCTACCTGGCGCTGAAACCTGAACTGGTCGAAATGGACCAAGCCGTCGATGAGCGCTCGCCGCTTTCGACAAGCTTCCGCAGCGACCTGCTCGCCGGCGGCCATCCCGATGGTTCCGGCGCACGCCTAACCCCCTACTGGAGTCAGCAAACCACGAGCGGGATTGTCGGCGACGCTACCCGGGCGAGTAGAGAAAAGGGCGAGAAATTCCTGGAAGCCGCCACGACGGGCCTCATCGCACTCATTCGCGAACTCAAAGAACAGCCTATCTTACCCCGCCGCGACCAACACTGATTGACAAGCCGAGCGCTGCGCGCTAGAGTTTAGCCGACCATCGTTTATTTTTTTCAGGGAGTCAGCAATGACCGAACAGGAAATGATCGAAGAACTCAAGAACTTCGACACGCCTTCAATCACCAATGTCGTCGCCACCTACCCCGAACATCATCTTTGTCTGGGTCTGTTCAACCCCTGGAGCGAGAACTGGTATACCGATCAAACGATCAAATGCATGTACCCGGAACTCGGCCGCACCGTCGGCTACGCCGTAACCTGCACCTACGGACTGCCCGATCCCAACTACAAGGGCGTGACCTTCATGGATGTTCTCGACGCCCTAGACGCCTCGCCCAAGCCGACGGTCTTCGTCTTCGAGCAGAAATTCCCGCCCGAAATCCAGGGCAAGGTCGGCCTAGCCGGCGGCAACATGACCACTGCGATGCAGGCCATCGGCTGCGTTGGCGCGATCTCCAACGGGCCTTCGCGCGATATCGACGAGATCCGCCCGATGAAATTCCAGTATATGCTCAGCGGGGTCACCGCCGGTCACGGCGCGCAGGCTGTCCATGCTGTAAACGTCCCGGTATCGGTCGGCGGCATGGACGTAGCCCCTGGCGAGATTATCCATATGGACGAAAACGGCGCGGTCAAATTCCCCGCCGACAGACTAACCCAGGTGCTCGAAAACGTACGTGCCCTGCAAAAGGAAGAGGAAGAGCGCATGACCAAAATGCGCAAAGCGACTTCTGCCAGGGAGTTGAGGGCCATCTTCGGTGGCCATTCGTACGGCGACGAAGAGGAAAAATAATGCACCTTGCGCGCCTGGCGCTGGGCGCCGCTCCATTTGGCCGTCGCAGCCGGCTCTGCTCAGGTTTTGGCAAAGCCCGGGCACGCAACTGCGTCCGCGGTCCGCAGGGCAAAGTCGCGGGTCCTCGCGGCATCGTTGCCCTGCGCCCTAGTGGGCACCCTCGACCCGGCGCGTCGCCCGCGCAGGATTCACCATGATTCCCCCAGTTCCGATGCGATGCCGGCTATCGTCTGCCAGGCATCGAGGGACTTCTGCCTCGAAGAAAAACCCCAAGCAAGGCCAGGGCACACCGGGGTCCCCGTCCGCAACTACGCCGTTAGCCGCGGCGGCGCCGACCCCGAACGCAGGCTCAGCGCTCCACTATGTCGGCGCTGCGGCACCATCAAGGCAGCCATCGCTGTGAGCGGCCCCAGGGCAATCGGGCTCGGGCTCTGCACCGTCGACATGCTCTTCGTAGTCGATGAGCAACCTTCTTTCGACCGCACGATGCGCGCCTCGCAATACCTGCGTCAGGGCGGTGGACCGACCCCAACCGCACTGGTGGCAATGGCACGGCTCGGGGCCAAAACGAGTTTCTACGGCAAAGTCGGCGACGATCCGGACGGCGATTTTATCCGCGCCGAGCTGGAAACGGAGAGCGTCGATACCACGCCCTGTATCGTCGTTCCAGGCGCGTTTTCGCGCGTGGCGCTGGTACTGGTCGAGGCCGCAAGCGGCGAGCGCGGCTTCACAACGCGCCCCGAATCCTGTCCCGACCTCGGCCCCTGCGAGATCGACCGCGAGACCATCACCGCAGCTGACTATGTACACCTCGATGACGCGGACCCCGGTTGCATGCAGGCCGCCCGTTGGGCCCGCGAAGCCGGCCGCGCCGTCGTCTACGATGGGACCTGGATGCATGAAGACCTCGACGAATTTCTCGACTGGGTCGACTTTCCCGTCGTCTCGGAGCCGCTGGTCAGAAAGTGGATGCCCGAGGCGACCCCGGAGCAGGTCGTCGCTCGACTAGGCGATCACGGCGCTAAAATCTCCGTCAATACACTCGGCGCGCGCGGCGCGGTCGCCCGTTGGCGCAACAGCACCTTTCACTATCCGGCTTTCCCCATCGAGGTCGTGGACACCACCGGAGCGGGCGATGCCTTCCACGGCGCCTTTACATACGGGCTCATGCAGCAATGGCCAGTCGATGACATCATCTGCTTCGCTTCGGCCGTGGCGGCACTGAATTGTCGCCAGCTGGGCGGCCGCAGCGGTCTGCCCACATTGTTCGAAGTCGAGGACTTTTTGACGGATCGACGGAAAACCTGGGAATCAGGGATAAAGAGGGCATAGATAACGGATTTTTCGCACTTGCTGTGAAGCGGGCAACGGCTTTCTTTACTCGACCGACACGAAAGCCTATTCCAGGATGGTCTCTTGATTGATCTCACCGCAAAAGTCGCCCTGATCACCGGTTCATCGCGCGGCATCGGTCGGGCCTGCGCCATCGAAATGGCCCGCGCCGGTGCCGATATCTGTGTCAACTACCGCACACATCCCGCCGAAGCCGAGGAAGTGGCCGCTGAGATCCGCGATCTGGGCCGGCGGGCCATCGTCATCGGCTGCGATGTGTCCGACCGCGCCGCTGTAGACGCCATGGTCGCGCAGACCGTCGCCGAGTTGGGCCCTCTCGATATCGCCGTCGCCAACGCCTATTACTCCAAACGCGAGCCCTTCCTTGAGCTCTCGCTCGACGCCATGCGCCAAACCCTCGACGTCACACTCTGGGGAGCCTTTCACCTCGCCCAGTCCACCGCGCGACAGATGAATGCGCGGGGGCAGGGCGGCGCGCTGCTCTTTATCACCTCCGTGCTGGCGCAGATCCCGATGCCTACCTCGCTGCCCTACAACACCGCCAAAGCCGGGGTTGAACACATGTGCGCAACCATCGCCCGCGAACTGGCTCCCCACAAGATCCGCGCCAACGCCATCGAACCCGGGTGGACTGATACCCCAGGCGAGCGCCAGTTCACCAGCGAAGACGAAATTCGCAGGGGGGCCGAGCAGCTTCCCTGGGGGCGACTGGCCACCAGTGAGGACATCGCCAACGCCGCGGTCTTCCTATGCTCCGACGCCGCCGACTACATTACCGGCAGCGTCCTCAAAGTCGACGGTGGATACACGCTGAAGCCACCCTCGTGATACCGAAAACGCGGAGGGTCTGGCCGCATACCCTCCGCTACGGACCATCGCGCCGTACTCCCTGACCGCGCCGCGGGTGCGGATGTGTATCGGCGCGGGCCCGTTACCGCTCTGCAGCAGCTGAGCCCAACTGCACCCACCCGGATACGCTAAGCGCATACCCCTTTTGTCCATGCACGAGCGTTTCTCGCAGATTCCTGAGAGCGCCTTGCCAAACCCCTGACCAGAGACGGACCATGCCCCTGAAAATCGCCTTCGCCGGTTTCCGCCATAGTCACATCTTCAGCCTCTATGACCTCGCTCGCACATCGGACGAATTAGAAATCGTCGGCGCCTGCGAAGACCACGAACACACCCGTGCTGAGATCCGAGACAAAGGTAGTGGCGAAATCACCCACAACGGCGTCGACGAAATGCTCGACGACGTAGACTGCGATATCGTCGCCACCGGCACCTATTTCGCCCGTCGCGGCCAGGTGCTGATAAATGCCCTAGAACGCGGCAAACACGTAATTTCCGACAAGCCGCTGTGCACCGCTATGGACGACCTCGAGCGAATCGAAGAGCTGTCACGGGAAAAGGGCCTGAAAGTCGGCTGCATGCTCACCATGCGCGACTCCGGGCAGTTTATCGCGGTGCGCGATCTGATCCAGTCCGGACGCATTGGTGCGGTCCACGCCATCGCCTTCGGCGGTCAGCACCCCCTGCTACTGGGATCGCGGCCCGGTTGGTATTTCGAGGAGGGCAAGCACGGTGGCACCATCACCGATATAGGCGTCCACGCCATCGACGCACTGCCGTGGATCACTGGTCTGGAGTGGTCGAAAATAAACGCCGCCCGATGCTGGAACGCCTTCGCACCGAAGTATCCGCACTTCGAGGACGCCGCACAAATGATGTTGGAGATGAAAAATGGCTGTGGGGTGATTGGCGACGTGTCCTACTTTGCGCCGGACCGGGCCGGCTATCGCATGCCGTACTACTGGCGCACGACATTCTGGGGACGGGACGGCGTGATCGAAACCGCAACCACGTCTAAGGAAATCCAGCTGCTGGGCAAGGACGACGACGAGGTGCAGAGCCTACCGCTGGCCCCAGCGCAGAAGGGCGGCCATCTACGCGCTTTTCTCACCGATATCGCCGGAGAGACGCCGCACAACGAGCTCGACACGACCGCGGTGTTGAGCTCGGC
>JAYYUU010000335.1:0-6211 GCA_036343835.1 Candidatus Latescibacterota bacterium
GTCCTTACACCGGCTAAAGCCGGTTATTCCTCCACCTCAAAATCATCCTCCGGGTAGGATGTGGCGCTCTAAACGTTCACAGATTGGGCGCGTTAACTCGCGTACCCGCTGGGCGATCTCCCCGTTCAGCAAGGGGTAGCGATATTTCGTCGCCCAGACAACGTGGTATTCAATCTTGAACTTGGTGTGGCTGCCAACTCGGTAGTTCATCCCTTCAAAATAAAACAGCCGCTCGCTGAAAGCGATCCCGTCTGAATGACGGGGGTTTCAACCAAAGGGCTGGGACAATGAAAAATATACTCAGACCCGAATGGCTAGTGGAAATATGCAACCGAAGCGCAGAACGCAAGACCTGGCTGGCGGCCCTACCTGATGCCGTCGCCGATCTCGAAAAGCGGTGGGGTCTGAAGATTGGTCAGCCCTTTGACCGAGAACCGGGCGCTTCCTGGGTAATACCTGCCATGCGGCAGGATGGAACAAGCGCATTCCTCAAATTCGGCATGCCCCACATGGAGGCCGAACAAGAGATCGACGCGTTGCGTTTCTGGGACGGAGATGGGGCGGTGCGGCTATTGGCAGCCAACGAAGGCTACAATGCGATGCTATTGGAGCGCTGCGATCCCGGGACGCCGCTGGGCGATATCCCGGAGCCGGAACAGGACGTGGTGCTCGCCGGACTACTGCGGCGACTCTGGCGCGTCCCCACCCCACCCCATCCCTTTCGCCCGTTGGCCGAGATGACGGAGCACTGGAGCCGTGAAACACGCGCGGCAATCGAACAGGCGCCCGATATAGGACTCGTCGAGGAGGGGCTGCGCCTCTTCGAGGAATTGCCTCGCACCGCACCAGAGCAGGTATTGCTGGCCACCGACCTGCACGCCGGCAATGTCCTCCAGGCTCAGCGAGAGCCCTGGCTCGCAATCGACCCCAAGCCCTTTGTCGGCGATTCAGCCTATGACGCAACCCAGCATCTTTTTAATTGCAAAGAGCGTTTATATTCCGACCCGGACGGTACAATCCGCCGCGTCGCCGACCTACTCGGAGTAGATCGCCAGCGGGTCCGCTTGTGGACCTTCGCCCGGGCCGCTATTGAAACAGGTGATTTTGGGAATGGGGAAGTACAGGCCTTCGTACGGGCTTTGGCGCCCTAGGCCCCTCAATCGGTATAGCCTTAAAAAAAATCGCTGGCGCATTCAGGGCAATGACTATGAGTAAACTCGGCATCTGAATGATCGGTAATAAATACTTCGACCTGCTCCCAAAAGCCCTCGTCGTCGCTAGCGCGGAGACCAGCGGGTACATCCTGCCCGAACTTAGATAATATCAGTCGCGACCCACCGCCAGATCCCGCAACAAGGCGGTATAACCCGCCTCCCCGTCGCGCTCCCAGGTATTCAACAACTCGGAGCCAACAATACCGATCTCGGCGCGGCCGTGCAACTGGCGCAGGTCTGCTCCGCCGCGCAGCCCGAAGCCGATCCCCAGCGGTAAATCCGTCGCCTGGCGGCAACGGGTGATAAACTGCTGGAGCTCGCTGCCGAGATCGGTCTGGCTGCCGGTGACGCCCTTGCGCGCCACGGCATAGACGAAGCCCTGGGCATGGGCGCCGATTTTGGCCAGGCGCTGGTCGGTATTGGTCGGGGTCATCAGCAATATCGAAGTCAGGTCGTGCGCGGCGCTCAGCGCGAAGAGGTTGCCGTATTCTTCGACCGGTAAATCGGGCAGGATATACCCGCTGGCCCCCACCTCCTGCAAGCGCTGGCAATAGGGCCCGTGCCCGAGGCGATAAGCGGTATTGTAATAGCCCATCATCAGGTGTGGAACGGCAAAGGTCGCCGTCGAGCGCTGCATCAGGGCGAAATACTGGTCGCGGGTAATGCCCCCCGCCAGAGCCAGCTGATTGGCCCGCGCGAAGGTCGGTCCATCGGCGACCGGCTCGCTAAAGGGCATCTGCAACTCGACTAGATCGACCCCGACCTCCCCCATGATCTCCAGCATCCGCCAGTTGGCTTCCAGCGAGGGGAAACCGGCGATCAGGTGCGCCATTAGCAATATTTTGCGCTCTTTTAGTCGCTCTGCAATATAGGCTTGCAGATTCAAAACTTGGCGACCTTTTCTTTTAAGAAGCGCTGCCAGTTTTCATCCTCCAGCGCGTCGGCGATGGTAAAGATATCTTTGTCGCCGCGGCCCGAGAGACTGATCAACGCGATCTGGTCCGGCGCCATTGCACCCGTCTCGCGCAGCGCCCCGGCGAGGGCGTGAGTGCTTTCCAATGCGCCGATGATGCCCTCGGTCTTCATCATCCGCTTCAAGGCGTCGATCACCTCCACGTCGGTGGCCGCCTCAACCCGCACCCGACCAATATCGTTAAGATGCGTCAGAATCGGGCTGACGCCGATATAATCGAGCCCGGCCGAAACCGAATGCGTGTGCTGCATCTGGCCTTCAGCATCCTGGAAAAAGTAGGTTTTGTAGCCCTGAGCTACGCCGGGTGTACCGACCTTGTCGGCCAGTCGCGCCGCATGCTCGCCCGTCTCCAGCCCCAGGCCACCGGCCTCAATCCCGATGAGTTCGACTTCGGGATCATCGAGAAATCCCAGAAATATTCCGGTGGCGTTGGAACCCCCACCAACGCAGGCGTAGACCCTGTCGGGCAGGCGTCCCGGCGCGGCGAGCATCTGCTCGCGGCTCTCCTCGCCGATGATGCGCTGGAAATAGGCGACGATTTGCGGAAAGGGATGGGGGCCACAGGCCGTGCCGAGTACATAGTGGGTATCGGCCATCGAATAGGCCCAGTCGCGGAAACTCTCGTTGATGGCGTCCTTGAGCGTCGCCGACCCGTCGGTCACCGCTACGACCTCGGCGCCCAACTGCTCCATCCAGAACACATTTGGCCGCTGGCGCTCGACATCGACAGCCCCCATATAGATCGTGCATGCCAAACCCATCCGGGCGGCCATCGTCGCGGTGGCCACGCCGTGTTGGCCGGCCCCGGTCTCGGCAATAACCCTTTTCTTGCCCATCCGCCGCACCAATAGCCCCTGGCCCATAACATTATTGACCTTGTGGGCACCGGTGTGGTTGAGATCTTCGCGCTTGAGGTA
Source organism: Candidatus Latescibacterota bacterium (assembly GCA_036343835.1). Taxonomy (GTDB): domain Bacteria; phylum Latescibacterota; class UBA2968; order UBA8231; family UBA8231. The sequence continues at coordinate 3,105 of JAYYUU010000335.1, forward strand.
GATCTGCGCCCCGCCGATTTCGCGGGAGAGGTTTTCGAGGTGGGTTATCGGGGTCGGGCGGCAGGAATAGGTCCGCATGACCTGCTGGAATTCGCCCCAGAAGGCGGGGGCGCGGCGAGCGGACTCGAAGACTTCAATGAGTTCATCGAGGGTCGTGCGCAGGATTTCGGGGATAAAGGCACCGCCGTATTCGCCATAATACCCCTCGCGCTGGTGGTCGAATATCTGGTCGACGAGCCCCATTTCAGTCGATCAAGTTGGCGCGCTTGAGGGCGTCGAGCATCGCGTTGTTGCTCTGGGTCTCCTCCAGTTCCTTTTGCTGGCGTGCGCGGAATTCCTTGAGATTGGCTTCCGACTCAAGCGTATCGACCTGGCGAATCGACAAGCGCAGGCGCTGGCGGCGGACGTCGATGTCGAGCACCACGACCTTGACCTGGTCTTCGAGCGACAGGACCTCGCGCGGATGGCCGATTCGCCGCTCGGCGATCTCCGAGATGTAGACCAGTCCGCGGACTCCTTCGGCCAATTCGACAAAGGCCCCGAAATCCTCCAGGCCTTCGACCTTGCCTTCGACGACGGTGCCGACCGGAAACTGGGATCTGATCTCCTGCCAGGGGTCTTTTTCCAGCGCCTTGATCGAGAGCGAAATGCGCTCCTTGCCCCGCTTGCCCAGGTCTTTGGTCTTCAAGACCTGAATCTTAATCTCCTGACCGGACTTTAATACGTCCTGCGGATGCCCGACGCGCTGGTGGCTGATTTCGGAGACGTGGACCAAGCCCTCGATGCCAGCACCCAATTCGACAAAGGCCCCGAACGACTCTAACCTGGTCACTTTGCCTGCGAGTTGGGCGCCCTTTACGAGTTGGTCGCGCACCGAGCCGGCGACCTTGTCCTGCTCGGCCTTGAGCAAGGCCCGTCGCGAGACCACGATATCCCGGCCCTGATGGCGGAACTCGATGATCTTAAAAGCCAATTTCTGGCCGCGATACTCCTCGGCGTTTTCGACGTATTTGGTATCGATCTGCGAGATCGGGCAGAAACCGCGCACATCGCCCTCAATCGTCACGCCCAAGCCCCACTTATTGACCGCATCGATCCGCCCCTCGACGGGCATCCCAGCCTTGAAGGCCTGGTATAGTACGTCGGCGTGGGCTTCCTGGCGGCTCAGACCGCGGCTGATCTGGATCTCGTTCCCGATGGCGACGACGAAGGCCTCGAGCGGATCGCCAACTTTGAAGAGCAACCCGCCCTTGGGCTCTTTGAGTTCGCTGGTGCGGATCACCGCCTCGCCCCGCCCGCCATAATCGACGAAACTGTTCTCGTCCTCGACTTTGACGATCACGCCGCTGACCTTGTCGCCAACATTGACCTCGCCGCCGGCATTGACCTCGGGCGCATCTGCTGCATCGAGCATCTCAGCGAAGTTCTCGCTGGCTTTGGCGGGTGGTGCAGACTCGGATTCGGCCGCGGCAGCTACTACCGCGGGCTCGGTCGGAACTTCATCGGCAGGAGGTGCGGCGACGGCTTCGGTGGGGGCGTCTTTGGCGATGGTCGCGGCGGCCTTCTCGACCGGGGCCGCTGCCGCTGGAGCCTCTTCGGCAACGGGTGCCTCGGCAGGGGCTTCCTCTACAGCAGGCGCCGCGACCGGTGCGGGTGTCGGCTCGTCGGCATCTACAATGTCCGTCGCACTGGCGGCCACTGCGGTTTCGGGGGCACGCTCGGGCTCAGCTACCTGCTCACCCGGCGCGGACGCCTCCGCTGCGGCCACTTCTTCCCCCGCTGGCGCATTCGCTGTGGCCACAGTTTCCTGCGGCTCGATTGCAGCGCTGCTGGCGACCGGAGTTATTTCGTCCTTTTTGACATCCCCATCATTGGCTTGCGGCGTCTCTGCCATCTCCTAGCTCCTTTGCAATTCGTCGGCCCGCTCCAAACGCGGGCTTGCTGCTAAAATTCAACCGGGTAGTAGGACAACTTTGCCGGTCGTCTTGCGCCCCTGCAGGGCGCGGTGGGCAGCGGCGGCCTCGGACAGTGCGAAGCGATTGCCAATGCGCAGATCGAGTTCGCCGCTGCCAATCCACCCCAACACATCGCCCGCCCGTGCCAAAAGCGCTGCGCGAGTTTGGATATAGTGCACCATGGTCGGCCGGGTCAAAAAGAGCGAACCCTTGACATTGAGGATTCCGGGATCAATCGGCTCGACCGGTCCGCTCGACTGCCCAAAGAGCACCAAATAACCAAGCGGTCTAAGCACGTTTAGACTCTTATCGAAAGTCGTCTTGCCCACCGAATCGTAGACCACGTCAACGCCGCGCCCCTCGGTCATGGCCATGACTTCATCCTCGAAGTCCAGCTCGGTATAGCGGATGACTTCGTCGGCCCCGGCGCCCCGCGCCAACCGTTCTTTCGCCTCGGTGGAGACCGTGGTCAGAACTCGAGCTCCCAAGCGCTTGGCCATCTGGATCAAGAGCAGACCCACACCACCAGCCCCAGCGTGAATCAGCGCGGTGTCTTCGTCGCCAAGTGGATAGGAGCCATGCGCGAGATAGTGAGCCGTCATGCCCTGGAGCAGCGCAGCGGCCCCTACTTCGCTAGACACATCATCGGGCAGGGACACCAGGCGATCTGCGGGCACAGCCGCTTCATCGGCATAGGAGCCCATCGCACCGGCGTAGGCGACCCGGTCGCCCTCCTGCACCCCTTCAACCCCCTCGCCAACGCGGGCGACGATCCCCGCAGCTTCCACCCCAGGGATACAGGGCAATTCGACCGGATAGAGGCCGTCGCGGTGATAGGTATCGATATAATTTAGGCCGATGGCTTCGATCTGGACTATGGCTTCACCCGGCCCCGCCTCGGGCGCGGGTGCATCCTCGTAGACGAGGACTTCGGCCCCCCCGTGCTGATGGAAGCGAATTGCTTTCATTGTGGACCTATTTCAAGAGGTACGCTGTATTTGCGGATTTTCAACTATAATCTATCAAGGATAGGCATAAAGCGAGCTTAAGACAAATCTAGTGCCGGTATTTAGACAAAAAAACGAGACCGAGTGCCTGGCCCGGACCCATTCTTTTTAGTGATCTAATGGGTGGCTCAATCGGCTTCGTATA
>JAYYUU010000336.1:0-8059 GCA_036343835.1 Candidatus Latescibacterota bacterium
ACTCAAGAATGTCCGCACAGCGTTAAGCTATGCGGCTAAACGAGCTGGCATCGAGGACACGATCAATATGCATCAGCTACGCCATGCCTTCTGCTCCCATGCCCTTATGCAAGGGATAGATCCGAGGACGGTGCAAAAGTGGATGGGGCACAAAGACCTGAATACAACCCTTCGTTATGCCCACGTTTCACCCGACCACGAAAAGGCCGCAATTCAACAGTTGCGCTACGATCATGGTCACTATATGGACACCAAGACCCAGAACGGCCACTAAAAAAGGGTTCAGATCGACAGTATGAATTCGACCTAAACCCTTTATTTTCAACTGGTGCCGAAGGAGGGACTCGAACCCACACACCCTTGCGGATACTGGATTTTGAATCCAGCGCGTCTACCAATTCCGCCACTTCGGCCCAAAATCAGGATAGATAAAGTACGATCCACCCCAAAAATGTAAACCCTACAACTCCTCCCTTTCGGCCTTTGGCTTGCCGAGGATCTCCATATAGACGATCGCGTCGCGCGCCTTGTGCGGATCGAGACGCCAGCGCCCGACCTGGACCCGGGCATAGCGTCTTTTTTCGCCCGCGCTGCCGATCCGCTCCTCGATCGCATGGCGCGGCCTGGTCTCCAGGCTCATCCGCTCCATCGCCAGCGCTCGACGCTCCGCCGCCAGCGCCCGCCGCTCGGCGTCGAGGGCTTCGCGTTCGGCAATGAGCGCCTGTTGCTCGGGCGAAACCGACTCGGAATCGACGGCCGGTTTGAAATCCTTGAAGGGGTCGCCTGCAAAGGACCAGCCGAAAGGCGGACCTTCTTCCTGCTGCTCCTCCACAACCGGCGACGCGGCCACCTCGGCTTCCCCCTCGGCCTGCCGCTGCTTGCGCGTCTCCTGTCGCTGTTGCGCCTCTTCGGCCTGCTTTCGGCGCTTGCGGCGCTCCATCAGCGCCGAAAACAGGCTGAAGAGCATGAAGAGAACAAAGAGTAGGAGTTCCGCGGACATGGACTAGTTGCCCTTGTCCTCACCGCTATCCGAGATCGAATCGCGCATATCGGTATCGGCCTGGATATTGCGCATGCGATAGTAGTCCATAATGCCCATATTGCCTTCGCGAAATGCCTCGGCCATCGCCCGCGGCACCTCGGCCTCGGCTTCCTTGACCCGCGATTCCATCTCGACGACCTGCGCCGTCATCTCCTGCTCGCGCGCCTGGGCCATCGCCCGGCGCTCCTCGGCCTTGGCCTGGGCGATCTTGAGATCGGCTTCGGCCTGGTCGGTCTGCAGCTTGGCGCCAATATTCTCGCCGACGTCGACATCGGCGATATCGATCGAGAGAATCTCGAAGGCCGTCTCCGAATCGAGGCCCTTCTCCAGCACTCGCTTGGAGATCAGGTCGGGATTCTCCAGCACCTCTTTATGCGTGGTCGCCGAGCCGATGGTGGTGACGATGCCCTCGCCGACGCGGGCGATGATCGTCTCTTCGCCGGCGCCGCCGACCAGCCGGTCGATATTGGCGCGCACCGTCACTCGACAGGTGGCCTTAACCTGAATCCCGTCCTTGGCAATTGCCGCAATCAAAGGCGTATTGATCACTTTGGGATTGACGCTGACTTTGACCGCTTCGAGCACGTCGCGACCGGCCAGGTCGATCGCGGTGGCCCGCTCGAAAGTCAAGTCGATATTGGCCTTATCAGCCGAGATCAGCGCTAAGATCACCGCGTGGACATCGCCGCCGGCCAGGAAATGGGCTTCCATGCCCTCCAGCCCCACATTGAGCCCCGCTTTAGTGGCACTGATCTTAGGGCCGACGATCTGCCGGGGGGGCACCTTGCGCAGGCGCATGCCCACCAAGTCCTTGAAGATCGCCACTTTGACCCCGGCGAAATAAGCCGTGATCCATAGGCCGACCGGGATAAAGTAGGTGAAAAGGGCTAGGAAGATAATGATACCGAAGAGCACCAACACCAGAAATAGGACTTCCATGTATACGCTCCTTGAGGGGAGTGAACTAATTCGCTGCGCCGACCAGATGGACGACCACCCGGTTGCCGGCAACTTTCAATACCTCGACCTGCTCGCCGCGCTCAATATAGCTGCCTTCGCTAACCACGTCGACCACCCGCTCGCCGAATTGCGCCCGACCTGCCGGCCTGAGCGTCGTCAGCGCCTCGCCCGTCTGCCCGAGCAAATCCTCGCGGCCGGGCTCGACCGAATCGAAGCCGGCCTCGCGCGTCATATCATTGCTGAGCACCAGGCGGTCCCAGGCGCGAACCTTGATCATCAGCCGCACCATAACGGCCGTGCCGACCAACCCCAGGCCCGCCACCACCCCGGCCGCCAGGCCACCCATATTAGTATAGGCATAGCCGATGCCGGCGATGGCGGTCAAAAAGCCGACGATGCCAAAAATATTGAACCCTGGAATCACGAAAATTTCCAGCAGTACCAACGCAAAGCCCAACACCAGCAGCGCCAGTGAGTACACCCAGTCCAGCCCCCCCCCACCCAAAAAGCTCATAGCGTCCTCACCACCACCCGGCTGCCGCGGGCCTCGACGATTTTGATCGGCCGCTGCGCCTCGATAAACTCGCCGTCGGTAATGACATTGAGCCGCTGGCCCTCGAACATCGCGATGCCCGAAGGCCGCAGATAGCTCACTGTCACGCCTTCTTTGCCGATCAGTTCGTCGTCGGCATCGCGCGAGGAGGAAGTATAGCCCTCGGAGGCCTTGATCTCGTTGGAGAGCACCAGGTGCTTGAAGGCCGCGAAGCGGGGCAAGGAGCGCAAGACCACAACGGAGAGCACAAACGCGCCGATCATCGAGATGGCCAGCATCGCCACCTTCGCGGCGATCTCGTCGATGGTCCACAATTGAAAATCACCCAGCTGCGTAATAATGACACTCGCCAGCATCGCCGCGATGCCCGCCAGACCCACCAGCCCGAAACCCGGAATCGCGATCAGCTCGATGATCAAGAGTGCCAGGCCCGCCGCAAAGAGCACCAACTCCTGCCACTCGGCCAACCGCACGATCAGATGGCTGCCGAAAAAGATGCCCAGCGCCACCAGCGCCAGCGTCCCGCCCAAACCCCAGCCCGGCGTGCGCACCTCGGCAATCAGACCAAACATCGCCACCGCCAGCAAGAGCGAGGTGACGATCTGGTGGGTCAACAAGCGCAAGATGTGCTCGGCCCAGTTGAGCTCGATCTCGACGATCTCGGCATCGCCCAGGTCGTAGATCTTCAACATCTCGATCATCGTCTCGGCGGTTTCGTCGGCCATCTCGTAGTTGAGCGCCTGCTCGGTGGTCAAGGTCGCCGGCCGGCCAGCTTCGACGCTCAGACCCGGCACGTCGATCCGCTCGTCGACCATCGCCTCGGCGATTTTGACATTGCGGCCAGTACGCTCGGCGGTGGCGCGCATCTCGGCGCGCATATAGGAGGTCACCTTGTCTGAAGCCTTGGTGCCCGAGCCATCGACCGGCGTGGTCGCGCCCATCGTCGAGGCCTGGGTCATGACGATCTTGTCGCAGGCCAGCGAGATTAAGGCCCCGGCCGAAATCGCCCGCTTGTTGATAAAGGCGATGGTCAGCGCCTCGGCGTCGAGGATCGCGTCGCGGATCACCGTGGCGGCGTCGACCCGCCCGCCGAAGGTGTCGATCTCGAAGACGATGGCATCGACGCCGGCTTCGTCGGCCTCCAGGACCACCCGCTCGATAAAGGCAGCCACGCCCGGGTCGATCATGCCCTCGAGCTTGACATTGACGTGGTAGACGGTCTGGGCCTGGGCGCCGCCCGCCAACAACAGCAGCAGGGCCATGTAGTTAAAGTATCGCATTACCCTCATCCTAATGTAGGAGTTTAATTGTACTCCAATCACCCGGCCATTGTCAACATCCCCATTGGACGCTCGATTTTTCATCCCATCTTGCACCTATTATTCAACTTGCCCCATCGGACTTAATCAGGAAGGGCAGAGCTATAAATCAGAGATAGTCCTGATTGCGGCCGACAATATAGGCCGTGCGGAAAACAGCGCTATCCATTGCATCTCCTCTCTGAGGGTAAAAGGCTAATTCGCCCCCTGGAGCCGGGCGAGGCGACTCTTGATGACGGCGGCCATTTCCGGCCGCTTTGCTACTACGGCGGCCAGATGCCGCCGCGCTTCCTCTGTGCGCCCCACCAGCTGCAGCACCAGACCCAGGTTGAAGTGCGCCTCCACAAAGCCGGGCTTGTTCGCGAGGGCTTGTTCCAAATGGTCGATGGCCCCGGCGAGATCGCGCCGCAACGCCAGGGCGATCCCCAGGTTGACGTGGACTTCGGCGTAATCGGGCTCGAGGCGCAGCGCCTCGGCGAAGTGGAACAGGGCCTCTTCACCCCGCCCGGTCTGCTGGTATAACATGGCCAGCGTGTGGTGGTTGTCAACACCGTCGGGATGGGCTTTTAACACCGTTTCCAAACCGACGACCTCCTGCTCCAGCCACTTGTGCTGGTAGTCCCGGCGCAGAATTCCCCAATCTCGGGCGTTGCGCGGCACCACTTGCAGCGTCAGATCGGCCATTTCGTCATACGAGCACCGACCGTAGAAAACCCGCACCGGCGGGTCGCGGGGATTGAACGGATTGTCGGCCGAATTGTCGAAGGAGAACTCGGCCCGCAAGATCGAGCCCTTGGGCAAAAAGACGGGTAGGGCATAGCGGTACTCGTCCTGCCAGGCGAAGTCCCACTCGCTGATGCGGATCAGTTGCTCCACCTTGCCATCTGGCAAAGTGGCGAAGGCCGCGATCCGCTTGCCCAGGTAGTGGGCGTGGGGATAGACGCTAGTGATCTCCACATCCACGGGCAATACATAGGAATCCGTCACCGCGTAGTCCGGCTCGCCGGGTGGAATGTCCAGGGCCTTGCTGCTCAACCGCAATAGCGCCGATTGGCGCGCGGGCGGCACGTCGGTAAAAAAGAGCCCGACGCTGACCTGGACCTCTTCTGGCTTGCCCGAGGGCAACATGTGCAATTGCACCACCAGGTCAGTGCCCGGATCCAGGGGCCACGCCAGGTCCGGACTCCGGTAGGAGGTCTTGCTGGGCGTCCAACCGATAAAGTGACCAACGGGACCCTGGGCGTCGCCGAACTCCATGCCGCCAAAGCCCGGCTCGACATCGCGCTCGTCGTGCCGTCTGGCCTTGCCAGTGGGGTCGAGCATTATCACCGCGTGGTGGGTGACCAGGGCATTGTGGGTGCGGAATTCCACGGCCTCCACATAGCACCTGGTCGCCACTGGGAGAGCTATTGCGAAATTGCGGTAGACGTCGATCCCGCCCCCGGGCAACATATAGGTCTCCTCCAATTGGACCACCAGATCCGGCTCGCCCAGTTGCCAGTCGCTATTCCAATGGGGCTCGGGCAGGTCGATGGGGGGGCCTTCGAGTTCGCCATCGGCAACCCAGCGCTCAAAGGTCAGGATCTGCTCCTCGCTGAGCCGGCGCGCGCCGACGAACTCGCCATAGCCGGGGTCTGGTTTCCACGGCGGCATATATCCCGACGCCGTCACTTCGACGATTTGCGTCGAGCGTTTTTTCACATCCTCGTAGCTCAATAGGGAAAACGGACCCGCCGCGCCGGGGCGGTGGCACTCGGCGCAAGTCGCGAACACGATCGGGGCCACGTGGCGATTAAAGGTCACCAGCCCCTCGTCTTGCCGCTCCGCTGTCTGGCAGCCGCCCCACATCGCGGCGCTCAGCGCACAACAGACCAGTATTCGCACGAGATTTTTTGGCATGCCCCCTACCTCAGATCCTCGATATAACAACCCACTGCCGGCGTCCTGGCCTGGGACAGGGGACGGCCCGCCAGCACCGCATCCAGCGCCTCCTCCAGATCGCGGCGGGTGGGCGCGGCGCGGCCCTTGCCAAAATCGGTATAGCGATTGTCGATGCGCCCGCGGTAGATCAGCTCCCCGTCGGGCGCGAACACCGCCGCTTCCGGGGTGACCGCGACCTCGCTCATATCGACCAGGGCATGGCGCATATCGCGCAATGCGGGCAATGGATAATCGTATTCGGCCAGGTGGTGGCCAATCTCCGCCGCCGTTTCGGTGGGGTCGACATAGACCAGCCAGAAGGCCACATCGCGGGGCGCATAGAGGTCGAAGAGCCTGCGCATTTCCGGCGCATAGCGATTGGAGATCGGGCAATCGGTGCGCACGAAGACCAGCACGGTCGCCTTCGCATCGGCCGCCGCGAAGGGATCGACGGACCGATCCGCCAGATCGAGCACCGCCTGAGGCCCCGCCGATGCGTGCCACAGCCAGGCGCCAGCCCCCACTGCGACCGCCGCGACTAAAGTGATAAAAGCTTTGGAGCCAGTCATCGCCACCTCTTCTTTTTGCCCAATACTCGTCCAGGTGCTACTCCGGTCTGCCGACCCGCGCTCCGCCCTGGCGACAAACGCTGGATCAGAGCGGGTCCGGCGGCGGAGTCATCTGCGCCAGCGCCTCGACAAAGGCGCTCATATCCTTGTGGAGCACGTCCCCGATCAGGCAGTCGATAAGCGCGCCGCGCCGGCCGGGCCGACGACGATGATGACATCGTAGCAATCGCTGGCGTCTGATGCATTGGTCATCTCGTTTTTCTCCATCGCAAACTCGCTTGCAAGGGCTTGCTCGCTTTAAAAAAATAACCCAGTTCTCTCCGCAGGTGCCGCTCTACTCATTCGTCTCGAATTCCCGCAAAACGCGCATCAGCCCCGGATCGCCCAAAAATTCCGCCCAGCCGCGCGGCGTGGCGTTGAAGCGATCGTCCTTGACCGTCGTATCGGCGCCGCGATCGAGCAGAAAGACCAGCACCTCCCGACTGTGGGCTTCGACCGCCTTGTGCAGGACGGTGTTGCCCTGGCCCACCGACGGCACGAAGCCATCGGGCTTGGCATCGATATTGGCACCGCGCGCGAGCAGATACTCGGCGGCTTGGAGACTGCCATTGCGACAGGCGTAGGCGAGGGCCTCGTCGAGAATCTGCCGGTCGCTCAGATCTTCGGGTCGGATGGCGTCGGGTCGGTAGAGCCGCCCCGCCCCCTCCGCCAGACCGCCGTCGTCGCGAAAGAAAGCCGCCATCAAATCGGTGCGATTGAGTCCGGCGGCAAAGCGCAGATCGACGGGTGTGCCGTGGGTCAGCAGCGCGGCGGCGGCGGCCCGCTCACCATTGGTCAGGGCGACCCACATGTATTTGCCATTTTCCCGGGCGACATCCGCCCCGGCCGCCGCCAGCGCTGCGATGAGCTCCTCCTGGAGCCCCGCCCAGCGGGCGGGGGCACTGCCGACGACCCGTTCGCGGGTCGTCGCCCCGGCCTGCGTCGTCGCGTCGACCCGGGCGCCGCGGGCAAGGAGCAAACGGGCGAGGGCCACGGCATTGGCCGGCAACTTCTTGCGGCTGGAGTGGCCCGCCAGGTGGTGGAGCAAGGTCGCCCGCTGCAAGGAGGGGTAGCCGTGGGACTGACCCGTATAGCCGCGCGCCGCAACCAGTGTTGGATGGGCCTGCAGCAGCCGGTCAAATTCTGCCGCGTCACCGCCGTCCAGCGCGTCGAGCGCCCGGTAGTAGAACGGATGGTCCGCATCCCGGCGCAACAAGCGATCGGCCTCTCGTTCGGCCGCGCGCTGGGGCAGACCCAGGGCCACCAGCTCGGCCGGTCGGCCGCCGCCGCCGCTGGGCACGACGATCAGCTGGCGGCCATTGACGGTACAGCTCATGGGATTGCCCCGGGCATTGTCGGGCAATGCGATGGTGGCCAACAGGCGGCCGGTATCGGGATCGTAGGCCCAGAGACAGGCCTCCTCGTCGACGAAGTAGTTTTGCCCGCTGCGCAGCGAAGAGGCCGGGTGCGGCGCGGCAAAGAGCAGGGTCGGGGTCGCCAGCGGGAAGACGCGGCGATGAGCGAGCCCATATTCCACGACATCCTGGACCGAATGGTATACGTTGTCCCAGCGGGTCCGGAAGGAGCGGGCCACCTCCGCCCACGACAGCTTCTTCGCCCACTGCGCCAGAAAGCACCGGTATATGTCGGTGAGGTG